>NZ_JBVVOL010000040.1:0-18115 GCF_055810895.1 Formivibrio sp. oc-25
AACCCCATTCTGATTCTGTTACCCCACTATTCCGGCGTGATTAACTGAAAAAAGCGGTCATTTCTGGCCAAGTTTTTTCATCACACACCAAGGAATATGCCATGAACATGCGGGAAATCATGTTTGCCAGCCCGGTGATGCCGGTCCTCGTTATTGAGAAGTTGGAATACGCTGTGCCGTTGGCAAAAGCCTTGTGTGCGGGGGGGATTCGCGTGCTGGAAGTCACCTTGCGCACGCCCGTGGCGCTGGATGCCGTTCGTGCCATTGCCGATCAAGTACCGGAAGCCATAGTCGGGGTGGGGACAGTGGTAAGGCCTGAGCAGTTCACGCAAGCGCGTGATGCCGGCGCACGTTTTGCCGTATCGCCCGGATTTACGCCCGAGCTGGGGCAGGCCGCAAACTGGCTGGGCATGCCGTACCTGCCCGGCGTATTCACCCCTTCTGAGGCCATGGTTGCCATGGCACAGGGATACGATGCGCTGAAACTCTACCCGGCCAAACAAGCTGGCGGTGCGGGCATGCTCAAGGCATTGGCGGGGCCACTGCCACAACTGGTGTTTTGCCCCAGTGGCGGCATTACGCAGGAATCCGCACCAGAATTACTCGCGCTGCCCAATGTGGCGTGTGTCGGCGGCTCCTGGCTTACCCCCCAGCAAGCACAAGCAACAGGCAACTGGGAGGCAATCCGGCAATTGGCCCAAGCAGCCGCAGCATTGCGGAGCTGATGCCATGATGCATTACGGAAATGGTGCACGGCATCTGATGTGGGTCACCCCGAAACCCGACATCGTATTCACCTCGGGGCAGGGTTCCTGGCTACAGGATCGTGCAGGCAAACGTTATCTGGACATCATGCAAGGCTGGGCCGTGAACAGCCTTGGGCACTGCCCGCCTGAAATCCAGCAAGCGCTGAGGGATCAATCTGCCAGGCTGATCAGCCCGAGTCCGGCATTTCATAATGAACCGGCCATGCAAATTGCCAGCCGACTGGCCGAACTCAGTGGGTTGACTCGCACTTTCCTTTGTACCAGCGGTGCCGAAGCCAATGAAGGTGCCATCAAGCTGGCACGCAAATGGGGCCGGAAAAACCGGGGCGGCGCGTATGAAATCATTACGTTCGACCAGGCCTTTCATGGCCGCACCCTCGCCACCATGTCGGCGTCCGGCAAACCAGGCTGGGATCAGATGTTTGCCCCGCAGGTGGCGGGTTTTCCCAAGGCCCGGCTCAACGATATCAATTCGGTTCAGGCCCTGATCACGCCCAATACCGTTGCTGTCATGCTTGAGCCGGTACAGGGCGAAGCTGGCGTGATTGCAGCAACACCGGAGTTTTTACGTGAATTGCGCATCATCACCGAATATCACGGGCTGTTGCTGATAGTGGATGAAGTGCAAACGGGTATCGGTCGTTGCGGCAGCATGTTTGCTTTTCAGCAAGCGGGGATTCTGCCGGACATCATGACACTGGCCAAAGGCATGGGCGGCGGCGTACCACTGGCAGCCCTGCTGGCTCGGGAATCTGCCTGTTGTTTCGAGGCTGGCGACCAGGGCGGCACCTATACCGGCAATCCGTTGATGGCAGCGGTGGGGTTGGCTGTGGTGAATGCCATCGCTAAGCCCCATTTCCTGGCCAATGTGCGCAGCCGAGGCGATCAGCTCAGCCAGGGGCTGCGCCAGCTTTCCGATGCATTTTCGTTATGCGGTGAACGCGGTCTGGGTTTGCTGCGCGCCTTGATCTTGCCGGATGAACAAGGTCCCAAACTGGTCGAGGCGGCCCGCTCCTTGGAACCTTTTGGTCTGATCCTCAATTCCCCACGCCCCAATCTTTTGCGTTTCATGCCCGCATTGAACATCACTGAGGTTGAAATCCGGCAAGTGCTGAGTTTGTTGCAGCTGTTGCTCAGCCAGTTTTATCCCACCGTACTACCCGAAACCACGCAAGGAAGGTGACCCATGAAAAAATTCAGAATCCTGCAACACCTGCTGGCCAGCCGCCTGATCGGTATTATTCGAGCGGACAATCAAGCAGATGCGCTCAAGCTTGCAGAAGCCTGTATCGAAGGCGGAATGACCAGCCTGGAAATTTCGTTTACCACGCCCGGCACACTGGAAGTCATCAAGACACTGACTGAGCGGTTTGGCAATCGCATTCTGATCGGTGCTGGTACGGTGCTGGATACCGAAACCGCACGCCTGGCCATTCTCGCCGGTGCGCAATTCATCCTGGCACCTAGTTTGAATGCAGATGTCATTCGTCTGTGCAATCGCTACCAGGTGGTATCCATGCCGGGCGTGGCAAGCGCCACGGAGGCCGTACAAGCGCTAGAAGCGGGTGCGGATATCATCAAGATATTTCCCAGCGACGCCTATGGTCCGGCCTATTTCAAAGCAATCAGCGCGCCGCTACCGCAAGCGCCGCTGATGCCCAGCGGCGGCGTAACCCTGGATAACCTGGCCAGCTGGTTCGCCAGTGGCGCAGTCATGGTCAGTATCGGGGGAAGTATCACCGCGCCAGGCAAACGGGGTGACTTTGCTGCGGTCACGGCTAATGCACGAGCTTTTGTTGCCGAGACCATCAAAATTCCGGTGCGCTGAGTTTCCTTTGATTTTCGAGGCCAAGATGAATGATCTGACCCGGAACTCAATCAATAACTAGCCATTACGAAAGACTGCGATGGGCACAGATGATTCATCCGGTAGCGGTGATAGCAGCCATTGGCGAATGACCGCAAACAGGTCCGCGAGTACGTCAGGTCAGGCTGATTCGCGAGCATATGCCGTCCGTCGGGTTTGTGAGTGGACCGGCCATTGACATTGCCTTTATCAAATGTCCGGTATCAAATTGGATTGCTGCCATTCAAACAGAGAGTCTAGTCCCGAAACCTGAATGGCCGCTTTTTACTATTCTGGTCAAAATAGTGAACGGCCGCTTCCGTTTCTGACAATGGCGGGTTTGGGCACGGACTTTCCGTACGGCCTGAAAACCTGAACGGCAGCAAGTTGATCCATTGCCTGGGACTAAACCGCTCGCGCGGTAGGGTGGCTCCGATCAGCCGCTGTGATCCCTGATAGATAGCGCTGCTTCCTACGTTGAGAACTGAGGCAATTCGCCTCGTTCTCGACAGGAGCAGAGCCATGACATCTTCGACACCAACCATCAGTCCGCTGCGCCAACGCATGATCGACGACATGCGCATGCGCAAACTTTCACCCAAGACCCAGGCGAACTATATCCGTGCCGTTCGGCAATTTGCCCGCTATCTCGGTCGTTCGCCGGATACCGCCACCGTTGAAGACCTGCGCAATTATCAGCTACACCTCATCGACCACGGCATTTCGCCGGTCTCGCTCAATGCAGCGATCACCGGTCTGAAGTTCTTCTTCGACGTGACGCTCGACCATGCCGAACTGATGGCCAAGATGCAACCGGTGCATCTTCCCCGTATCTTGCCAGTGGTATTGAGCAAAGAAGAAGTCGCCCGCTTGATTGCCGCCACCGGCAACCTGAAACATCAAACCGCACTCTCCGTGGCCTATGGTGCAGGATTGCGCGTCAGCGAGGTCGTGGCACTGAAGGTGGGGGATGTCGACAGTCAGCGCATGACCTTGCGTATCGAACAGGGCAAGGGCCACAAGGATCGCTATGCCATGCTCTCACCGATACTGCTCGAGCGGCTGCGCGTCTGGTGGCGGGTGGCCCGCGCCCAAGGCAAGATGCTCAATGGCGGCTGGCTGTTTCCTGGACTGAATCCGGTCGAGCCGCTTAGCACACGTCAACTCAACCGGGCTATCCACGCCGCCGCCGAGGCCGCGCAGATCGACAAGCGGGTTTCGATGCACACCTTGCGGCATTCGTTTGCCACCCACCTGCTGGAGCAAAAGGTCGACATCCGCGTGATCCAGGTCTTACTCGGGCACAAGAAGCTCGAGACCACCGCGCTGTATGCCCAGGTTGCCACCGACCTCCTGCGCGAGGTGATCAGTCCGTTGGAAACGTTGCACCCGATGTAGTCCAGCGCCATGGCACGCGCAACCCTCGAGGTCGCGGACATCTTCCGCGCCTATGGACCGGCTTGGCGGCAAACCACGCACTTGAGTCTGGGCCAACTCAAGGTCATGTCGGCCATCGAACAGTGCCGCAGCGCGGCGCTGGGGGGACATGTGCTGCACTGTCAGTCCTGTGAGTTCGACGAGATTGCCTATAACTCCTGCCGTAACCGCCACTGCCCGAAGTGCCAGGCCAGTGCCGCCCGCCGCTGGCTCGAAGCCCGCCAGGCCGATCTGCTCCCGGTCGAGTATTACCATGTGGTCTTTACCCTGCCGGCACCGATCAGTGCCATCGCCTACACCAACAAGGCCGTGATCTATCGCCTGCTGTTCGATGTCGCCGCTGAAACCCTGCGCACCATTGCTGCCGATCCGAAACACCTGGGGGCGCAAATCGGGGCCACGTTGGTTCTGCATACCTGGGGATCGGCGCTCACGCATCATCCCCATGTGCATGGCATCGTTCCCGGTGGCGGACTGTCGCTGGACGGTACACGCTGGATTGCCTGCAAGCCGGGTTTCTTCTTGCCGGTACGGGTGCTCTCCCGACTGTTCCGGCGGCGCTTCCTTGAGGAACTCAGCAAGGCGCATGCTGCCGGGCAATTGCAATTCTTTGGTGACCATGTCGGATTGGCAGAGCCGATGGGTTTTGCCCAATGGCTTGCGCCGCTACGCAAGGACGAGTGGGTAGTCTATGCCAAGCGCCCGTTTGCCGGGCCGGCAGCGGTGCTGGCCTATCTGTCGCGCTATACCCACCGGGTGGCCATTTCCAACCAGCGGCTCATAGCGTTGGACGAGCGCGGGGTTACCTTCCGCTGGAAGGATTACCGCGCCACGGGGCGGACGCGTCACAAGACCATGACGCTCGATGCGGATGAGTTCATGCGCCGCTTCTTGTTACATGTATTGCCAAGCGGCTTCCATCGTATTCGCCACTATGGGCTGATTGCCAATGCCGGACGCCGGGAGCATCTCGCGCGGGCGCGCGAATTGTTATGCACGGCGCTGGTGATGGCCGCAGAACCCAAGGAAGTTGAACCGGTCATTGTGCCGTTGATGGCACCCACCTTCGTCTGCCCGCATTGCGGGGCAGCGATGCAGATCATCGACACCTTCGGTCGGGGTGGTGTTATCCGCGCACCACCATCTGGAGGCTGGTCATGAATTCAGTCGTTTGGGGGTATTCCAACAATCTGTCGGTTCAGGATCATTTTGCGCCGACTTGGACAGTCTTGGCTCGGACAGGCGGGACGTATGATTTTTACCGCAGTAGCTCGCAAACACTCAGCGTCAATCACGATGGTTTGTACCGTTCAAGTACTCTCGCGGCTTGGCTGGCAAGCATGCAGCCTTCACCCCAGGGCAGTGCGAACATTCAAATCGCCATAGCAGTGCAACATCTCTGACCGCATCGATACTTCCCGCGGTTTCCTCCCTGGAGGCTTGTCCGACGCCCGCCCAGTCACGGCCGTGGCCTATTCTCGGCCTGCTGCCTTGAGGGCAGGCATCAGACAACCCTTAACCGACGTTGACCCACGCACCGAACATTTTTCGCTGTCGGCGGCAGGTCCAAACTGATTCCGGACATTTGACCAAGGCAATGCCAATGGCCGGTCCGCATCACAAACCTGCCGGATGGCCAATTCGAGCTTATCGGCCATTGCTGCCTTTCGCACCACTCCGCTTGAACTGCAGGTGTCGGCCATGACCGGCCGGTCGAGGTCGACTTCCAATTTCAACAGTTGAGGTGTTCTCTGACCCAGTTGAATGACCGGTATTCGGCTAACAAATTTGCATCTACTCTGCCTTGATTCGGCCATGAACCACCGTTCAAGTTTGTCCTCCATAGCAGCCATTGGTCCATACCGTATTGAGCAAGAGAAATCTCGCCCGACTTTTCCGTGGAGGATCAAACTTCACGCCGATGGGTGGCTTGCGATCGAACTGCTACGACCAATCGTCGCACTGCTTCGGCAAGCATCCCTTCCTCCAAATTCCCGTAGCCTAAAACAAGTCCGTTGCAGATCATCGGCGCTCGGGTATAGCTTTCCAGCGCCCGCACCCCTAGCCCCATCTCTACCGCGCATTTTGCAACTTCCATATCGCATATCCCGTCCGGTAACCACATCACCAGGTGCAGTCCGGCTTCGCCACCCGATAGTTCCACGGATGGCCCGAATGCTTCTTTCAAGGCCGAACGCAGTGCAACCTGTCGTGCAGCGTAGCGGGCACGCATGCGGCGCAAATGAGTGGTGTAGTGGCCACGCTGGATAAAGTCGGCCAGTGCGCGCTGTTCTATTCCCTGCCCAGCCCGAGTGGCCTGGGTAGTGGCGCGGGCGAAGTCGGCGGCGATGGCGTGGGGCAGCACTAGATAGCCAAGGCGCAGGCCCGGATAGAGGGTTTTGCTGAAAGTGCCTACGTAGATGACCGGGGAGTCAGGCTGCAGGCCGAACAGCGCAGGCGGTGCCGGGCCAGCGCGGCGGAATTCGCTGTCGTAGTCGTCCTCAATGATCCATGCGCCAGAATGGCGGGCGCGCTCGATCAGCGCTAGGCGCCGCGGCAGGGACATGACACGGCCGGTCGGGTACTGGTGCGACGGCGTGATCATGATCAGGCGCGGTGGATGCCCGTTCCAATCACCTTCGCTCGGGGCCAGGCCCTCACCATCGACGGGCACGTCATGTACTCGCAGCCCAGCCAGGCCGAAGGCGACGCGGGCGGCGAGATAGCCGGGGTTTTCTGCCCAGACGGTGTCACCGTGATCGCTGAGCAGTCGGGCGCAGAGGTCCAGCGCTGCCTGCGCCCCGCTCGTGATGACAATTTGTCCGGCATCTACCGGCAGGCCGCGAACGGTAGTGAGATGGCCAGCCAGCGCTTCGCGCAGCGCCGAGTCGCCGCCGTGCGCGGCATAGCCGAGTTGGCGCCAGCCAGCATCGCGCCAGGCGCGTTCCAGACAGGCGCGCCAGCTGCGGAAGGGGAAAGCGCCGTAGTCCGGCGTACCTGGAGCAAACGGCAGCGCTGAAGCCTCGCGCGCCGGCTCGGGCTGCAAGGCTTCAGCGGCTCGGTTGGAGAGGTGCAACAGGGTGGCAGGCATATCGCCGTGGCGTGATGGCGCTATTGGCTGCGCGACAAGCTGCGCCACGCGTGTTCCCTGGCGATCCGCCACCAGGCAACCTTCAGCGACCAATTGCTCATAGGCGAACAACACGGTGTTGCGGGCGATCTTCAGCGACACCGCCAGCCCGCGACTGGCCGGAAGGGGCGTACCGGGTGCCAGGCGGCCGGACAGGATGGCTTCGCGCAAACGATGGTAGAGCACGCGCTGTCGCGGCATGGTTTCCGGCAAAGGTGGGGCGAGCAACCAGTCCAACTCCATCATGGCTCCATCAAATATCCGTTTCGTGGTACTACGAAAGGTACCATGAGCACCATAAAGTGGGGCCATCGAAACCTACCGGAGCCCAGTCGTCATGCCCCTTACCACCGCACCCACTTCCCGCACCCGCGTTCGCCGCAAGCCGGAACGCGCCCACTACGAGTCCGAGGCGATCAACGCCATCGTCGACGCCGCGGTCATCTGCAGCGTTGCCTTTCAGATCGACGGCGCGGTACACGCCATCCCTACCATCCACTGGCGCGATGGCGAGTTTCTGTACATCCACGGTGCCAAGGCATCGCGCATGCTCAAGGCCCTGACAGAGGTTGAGGCCTGCCTGACGATCGCGCTGGTCGATGGCCTGGTGCTGGCCCGCTCAGCCATGCACCACTCAATGAATTACCGCTCGGTGGTGGTCTATGGTCAATTCGAACTGGTGACCGACCTAGCCGAGAAAGAGTTCAGCCTGCGGGCCCTCATCGAAGGACTCTATCCCGGCCGCTGGGATACCCTGCGGCCGATTAACGACAAGGAGCTGAATGCCACCAGTGTGCTGCGCATTCCGCTTGCCGAGGCCTCAGCCAAGGTGCGCAACGCCGGAGTCAAGGACGACGACGAGGATCTGGACTGGCCAGTCTGGGCTGGCGTTATCCCGCTCAACACGGTGGTTGGGATGCCAAACCGGGAGAACGACAGCTTGGGAAGTACCGTGCCCGCCACACGTTACAGCACGGCAAGCGACAGCGATTTGGGGACGGCCTGAAACATTTGCTCCAAAAGAAGGCTGGCGAACTCAAACTTTCCTAACCGTCCGCTTTCCATGGTCGGCTATTTCCGCTTAGGGCACGGACGCGACCGTCCTCTCTTCAAATTCATTGCCGGAAAGCGGCCAGTGAAATTCCGTTTCCTGGAAGCGGCCATTCCTCACTGTGTGCTCCGTGCCCTAACCAGCCATTGTAAGAAACAGAAGCGGCCGTTCACCATTTTGACCAGAATAGTTAAAAGCGGCCATTCAGGTTTCTGAGTCAGGGAGCTGGCTTGTGTGGCTGCAATGTTTCCAAGTCCGGTCATTGGATGTTCGCGCCGGCATTTCGGGACCCGGCCATAACCAGCCTGTCATCAATTTGGCATAACTGTCGTTCAAGTGGCAGGTTCGCTCCGATACCTGCCGGATAGCCTATACTGCCCATTCTCTCTGGATAAGGTAGAAACCATGATCACACACTCTTCATATCCCGACATTATCAATCTCCTCAAAAGAGCCGAAGGCGATCTCAAAAGTATTATCACCATGATGGAAAAAGGGTGCGGTTTCTTGGATATTACCCAGCAGCTACAAGCCGTTGAAAGCGCGGTGCGCAATGCCAATAGAGAGTTGGTGCATGACCACATCGACCATTGTCTTGAACTCATGGTCCGTGAAGATGCTCAAAGTGCAGACGACATTTCACAAGATCAGTAAGCGTTCTGATGGCCTAATTTGATCAGCACATGGTGGTCAGCAGTTGGTCGAATTCGGATTTTGCCAAGATAGATTCACGTAGTGGCCGCCCATACAAATGACTGGCGGCCCCAATTGAGTTATCAGGTGAATAGCTCAATCTTCAAGATCAACTCACATACGTATCTGTGTAGTGATCTACGATTTCTGCATCGTACCCCTTCATTTGCCTTTGCGTTGTTGATGCCTCAGCGTACTTGGCTGGTTACTCCTTTGGTCCTTAAGACTCAGAGACACTGACGAAGTCCTCAAAAATCCTGCCTCTTGCGCGGTTCTTAGAACTCAAGGAATAGTTCGGAAATCACCGACCTCAACCATTGATTGGGAGGGTCGTGGTGGAAACGTTCATGCCAATGCTGCTTGATAGAAAATTTTGGCAGATCGACAGGTGGAAGAAGCTGCTTAACGTTGGCGATTCGCATCAATGTCTCAGCAACGCGTTGCGGAACGGTGACCATCAGATCCGTTGATGCCACCAGGCCACCGATACCAAGGAAATTGGGCAGCACCAATGCAATCTGGCGTTCTACGCCGAGATGCTCAAGCGTGCGTTCAACTAGTTCGTGCCCCGTTCCAGCAGCTATTATCACGGCGTGGCGTTCTCGTTTGAACTGAGTCAGGGAAAGTTGCTCCTGCACCCGAGGATGGTTTTGACGCACCACGCAGGTAAAACTCTGCTCGAACAACTTTTGTTGATAAAAGCCAGCATTGAGTTCGGGCATATAACCCACCGCTAAATCCGCGTCACCCGACGCAAGCATTCCCGCAGTTTTTCCAGAAATATAGGTAATTTCAAGACAAATACCAGGGGCTATCTCACTCAGCCGGTTGACCAGTTTCGGCAGTAGTACGAGATGACTGATATCAGTCATACAGACGTGGAAGCTTCGCTTCGAATTTTCCGGGATAAAGCTTGCACGCTGCTGCGTTGTCTTTTGCAGCAATTCAAGTGCTTCGTGCAGAGGGCGACGTAGTTCTGTGGCGTAGGGGGTTGGCAGCATGCCTTCGGCGGTACGGACAAACAGCGGATCGCTATAGTATCGGCGCAGCCGAGCTAACCCAACGCTGACGGATGACTGAGGTATTCCCAAGTTCTCGCTCGCGCGTGATGTGCTACGCGTTTTGTAGACCTCGTCGAAAATCATTAGTAGTTTTAGATCCATTATATCAAATGTTGATTGTGGTTATGGTGGTTAAGCGATTGACGCGATAGTGCCCCAATCCTATTCTCATTGCAAATCTTTAATAGCAAGGATAGGAGCCTGAAAATGAACAGCATTACCCTTCATGAACCTGCTCGCGAGACTGCTGTATTTGGCGAGTTCGATGTTGTCGTGCTTGGCGGCGGACCTGCTGGAATCGCCGCCGCAGTGGCGGCGGCACAAGCCGGCAGTACTACTTTACTGGTGGAGCATTATGGTTTTCTCGGCGGTATGGGTACCGCCGCCGGTGTGACCAATTTTTGTGGTTTGCATGCCAATGTGTATGGCGAGATACGTCAGGTGGTGCATGGCGTTGCTGATCAGTTGCTTGAACGTTTGCGCAGTCTTAGTGGATTGAACGAGCCGCACAAAATCTTTGGCAACAAGATCGCTGCGCAAGCATACGACAACGCGGCACTCAAGGTGGCCGCCGATAGCATAGTGGTAGACAGTGGCGCAAAGCTGCTTTTCCATGCTACGGCTACTGGGGTTTCAATGCGTTCGGCACGTGAAATAGAAGCCATATTCATCGAAACAAAATCCGGTCGACGAGCGATTCGGGGCCGGATTTTCATCGATTGTTCTGGAGATGGAGATCTGGCCGCTCACGCGGGAGCCGCGTTTGAGAAAGGGACGGATAGTGAAAGCATGCTCTATCCGTCGACAATGTTCCGCGTTAATGGGGTAGACGCCGAGCGTGCAGGCGATGCATGGAACCACTTTGGTCGTTGGATGGAGGAGGCGGAAAAAAAAGGACGCGTTTTCCCTCGCAAGACCCCAATTATCCGGCCACAGAAAAATCCGTTGGAGTGGCGCGCCAATGTCACCCAGCTTTCCAATCCCGACGGTTCGCCAGTCGACTGCACTAATGCTGAACAGCTGAGCAGGGCCGAGATTGAGGGGCGTCGTCAGATTGTAGATTTCTTCCAGTTTTTGCGCGAATCGGCACCAGGCTTCGAGAACTCCTACATCCATGAGATCGCTCCTCAAGTTGGCGTGCGGGAAACCCGCCGCGTGCTCGGTGAATATCAGTTGACGGAGTCGGACGTGCTCGACTGCGCTAGCTTTGACGACACTATTGGAGTGAATGGCTGGATGATTGAGGCGCATGCCGCAGGAGACATCATCTTCAAATGGCAAGACATTCCTCGCTGCCGGGGTTTCAACCATCTGCCTTATCGAATGATCGTTGCCAAAAGCATAGACAACTTGCTGGTAGCTGGACGCTGTGCATCGATGACGCATATGGGGCAATCAGCGGCACGGGTCTCGGGAGCATGTTTCGTTATGGGACAGGCTGCCGGCACGGCAGCTGCTTTGTCACTCAGAAACCGGACGATTCCACGTGCTCTGGATGTGGGGGTGCTTCAGCACGCGTTGGAACAGGCTGGTGCCTACCTTGGGAAGGACTTGTAGGAGCGTACAACACCCTGTTTTTTGTATTTATAAGTACGAAACATGGCGAAGCTGAGTTTGGCTGTAGTGCTTTCGTAATAGAAATTTGAGGAGGGTTAGATCATGAAGATTGGTGGAGTGGAAATTTCCGGTAAGCACTTATCCGTGCTCTTTATTGTGTGGTTGGCATTCATTTTGTCGTTTGTTGATCGCCTGACGTGGCCGCCGATCATGCCTTTGGCGATGAAGGAGCTAGCTCTATCGGCGAAACAGGGGGGCAGTTACATGACAGCCTTCTATACCGGTTACGTGCTAACACAATTGCCTGGTGGTTTGCTGACTGACCGATTTGGATATCGAAAAGTATTGCTTGGCTCATTCTGTTTCATGGGCATATTTACCGCGTTGATGGGATTGACCTCAACGTATGAGAGCGGTCTGGTGTTTAGGTTGTTGGCCGGCCTGGGTTCCGGGGCGATTTTCTCGGCCTCTGTACGCGCCATCTTCGACTGGTTTCCGCCCAAAGGTCGTGGCACCGCGATGGGATTATTCATGACGGCCTCCTCTCTCGGTGTGGCCGTGGTCAACATCCTTGTTCCGACCGTTGCCAAGGTTTATTCCTGGCGTGTTTCATTTTTTGTAGCTGGTGGAATTACAGTAGGTGCCTTGATTCTGGCGTATTTCATGCTCTTTGATCGGGAAAAGGATGTCGATACCAAATCTGTGGACAGAAATGCCAAACCGACGGACAGAACATCAACATTTTGGAAAGACATCTTGAGCCTGATGAGGAACAAGAATCTGCTCATAGTTGGATTGTCCGGTTTTGGCGGTATGTGGGCGACGTGGGGCGTTGCGTCTTGGGCCAATACGTACATGAACAAGGAACTTAGCCTGACGCTAGTCGAGGCGGGGGCCATCATGTCCCTGTATGGCCTTGCCGCATTTACCGTTAAGCCTATCGCAGGATTTCTATCCGATTATTTTGTGGGAAAAAACCGTTTATTGCATTTCTTTATGCTCATCGGCTTTGGACCGCTGCTTGTTCTCTTCGGATTAAATCACAACGTCAATATGTTGTATGTCCTGATTCCGCTTCTGGGTATCTGTGCTTTTGTTTGGAGTCCCGTTATCAACATCGTTATTGGAGAGGTTGTTCCTCCACACCTGATCGGCACAGCGACTGGCTTTGCTAACACGATGTGGCAAATTGGATCTCTAATTTCCCCGCTGGCCGTAGGTGCAGTACTCGATGTAACCGGCAGCTATGTATATGCCTTCGGGACTCTGGCAGTCGGACCAGTACTTGGTGCGCTCGCCATTCTACTGGTCAAGGATAAGACATCAATTACCACAGCTGAGGCAGCAGCCCTGCCAGAGGGGAGGGTAATTTGAAGATATCGGCAGAGTGATGTCAGTGCGCAACGTAACCATTGAAATTAAATTTCAATTGATGGCTTATTTGTAGAAGTTCAGGCCCGATCTGACAGCTCACGTTTTGATAGCGTGCAGCTGTCAGATCAAATTCAAGCGGTCAATTTTTTCCTTCCAAGGTTTCTTTCTGGCAATCGAGGTTTGAATGGACGTGCTTCCACAACACATCTCACTTTGGTAGGTGCCCTCATTGTTCTAATGCGCCAGCTCGTCACGCTCTGATTCGGCTAGCAACACTATCCTAAAAACTCCGCTTACGCCTGAATGAATACTGATTAGAAGCTAGAAGTGTAGTTATTCACAAGTGACTACATTTTGGGTTGTTTGCACGAATTTCTTCAAATATATTTGTGCGGTGCAATAAACCACTTCACGAAGGAGCTGTGTTTCATGAAAGCATCACCCGTATCTGGCCCGCTGGTAATTGATTTATCCCAATTGCGCATGACCGATGTTCAGCTGGTAGGTGGCAAGAACGCCTCGCTGGGCGAGCTGATCTCGCAACTTTCAGCCAAAGGCGTGCGAGTTCCCGGTGGCTTTGCCACCACGGCGGATGCCTGGCATCTGTTTCTGTCGCATATGGACTTGGCCGAGCGCATTGATGCTTTGCTGGGGGAGCTGGATGTTGATGACATTCATGCCTTAACCGAGGCAGGGCGCCAGATTCGTGACTGGATCATGCTCACGCCACTGCCCGAGGTTCTGGAACGAGCGATCGTCGAGAGCTATGTCGCCATGGGGCATGATGTGACGGTGGCCGTGCGTTCATCGGCCACCGCCGAAGACTTGCCCGATGCCTCGTTTGCGGGTCAGCAGGAGACTTACCTCAATATTCGCGGCAGTTCCAATGTGCTGGACGCGATTCGCAAGGTCTACGCTTCGCTCTATACCGATCGCGCCATTGCCTACCGCGTGCATCAGGGTTATGACCACAAGCTGGTGGCGCTGTCTTGCACCATCCAGCGCATGGTGCGTTCCGATCTAGCGGCTGCAGGCGTGATGTTCAGTATCGATACCGAAAGCGGTTTCGATCAGGTGGTCTTCCTAACCTCGTCGTATGGTCTGGGTGAGTCGGTGGTTCAGGGGCTGGTGAATCCGGATGAGTTTTATGTGCACAAACCGACGCTGGCAGCGAATCGTCCCGCGGTAATCCGCCGCACGTTGGGCAGCAAGTTGACTCGGATGATTTACGATGATGAACCGGTGGCGGGTCGCTCGGTCATCAGCGTCGATACGCCGTCCAAGCTGTGTACGCAGTTCTCGCTCAGCGATGCCGAAGTCTGCGAATTGGCCCGCTATGCCGTGACCATCGAAGCCCACTATGGTTGTCCGATGGATATCGAGTGGGGCAAGGATGGCGAGGATGGTCAGCTGTACATTCTGCAGGCGCGACCGGAAACCGTTAAATCGCAAGAAAACAAGAGTGACCGCCTGCGCCGTTACCGCATGCTGGAAACCGGCGAAGTGCTGACCGAAGGGCGTGCCATTGGCCAGAAAGTTGGCGTAGGCCGGGTCCGTATCGTCAACGCCGCGCATGATATGAAAAAAGTGAAGCCGGGCGATGTACTGGTGGCGGATATCACCGATCCGGATTGGGAGCCGGTGATGAAACGTGCTGCCGCGATCATTACCAACCGGGGTGGACGGACTTGCCATGCCGCGATTATTGCCCGTGAGCTGGGCGTACCCGCGGTGGTGGGCTGTGGCAATGCGACCAAGGTGCTGTACGACGGTGATCTAGTGACGGTGTCTTGTGCCGAAGGGGAAACCGGGCGCGTGTATGCCGGTGAGCTGAAATATGAAGCGCAGGATCAGGCTCGGCAACAACTGCCCGAATTGCCGCTGAAACTGATGATGAACGTGGGCAATCCGGAACTGGCTTTTGAACTATGCCAGCTGCCCAACCATGGCGTGGGTCTGGCACGGACCGAATTCATCATCAACCGCATGATCGGCATCCACCCCAAAGCCTTGCTGGCCTGGCCCAATGTGCCGGAGGCCATCAAGCCGCAGATTGCTGAGCGGATTGCAGGGTACCCATCGGCAATTGACTTCTATGTCGAGAAATTGGCCGAAGGCATTGCCACCCTGGCGGCTGCGTTCTGGCCCAAGAAAGTCATTGTGCGCATGTCCGACTTTAAGTCGAACGAATACGCCAATCTGCTAGGGGGCAACGAATACGAGCCGCACGAAGAAAACCCGATGCTGGGTTTCCGTGGCGCAGCGCGCTATATCGATGCCGCATTCAGTGACTGTTTCGAGCTGGAATGTCGGGCGCTACGCAAAGTGCGCGACGAGATGGGGCTGACCAATGTCGAAATCATGATTCCTTTTGTGCGCACCGTGACCGAAGCCAAGGCGGTAATCGATGTGCTGGCCAGCAACGGCCTGAAGCGCGGCGAGAATGGATTGCGCGTGATCATGATGTGCGAATTGCCGGCCAATGCCGTACTGGCTGAACGTTTCCTCGAACATTTCGATGGTTTCTCGATTGGCTCCAACGACATGACGCAGCTCACCTTGGGCATCGACCGCGATTCGGGCGGCACCATTGCCGCCTCGTTCGATGAGCGCAACGACGCGGTGAAGGCCATGCTTTCGCTGGCCATTGAAGCCTGTCGCAAGCAGGGCAAGTATGTCGGCATCTGCGGCCAAGGCCCGTCCGATCACCCGGATTTGGCGCAATGGCTGATGGAACAGGGTATTGAAACGATTTCGCTCAATCCCGATACCGTCATGGAGACCTCTAGCTATCTGGCCAGCCATTAATAGTTGGGTCAAATCCACTATCACCCGGGTCTGCGCTGCAGGCCCGGGTTTTCCATTGATGTGTTTTGAAAGACCGACCCATGACCCGCACGGTTTTTTTTGTCTCTGACAGTACCGGCATCACTGCCGAAATGCTCGGCCATTCTCTGCTCACGCAATTCCCGCGTACCACCTTCACACAGGTGACCTTGCCTTTTGTAAACACCCCCGACAAAGCCGATGAGGCAGCAGAAACCATCCGTCAACAAGCCCAGCAAGATGGGGCGCGACCGATCGTCATCACCACCTTGATCGACCCGGCCCTGCGTCTGCGGGAACGTGTCCCCGAGGCGCTGCATCTGGATTTATTCCACACCTTTATCGGGGAACTGGAAACCGATTTACAGCAACCGGCCTCACGCCAACTGGGCGCTGCCCATACCATCGCCAATGCTGCCGAGTATATGCAACGCATGGAGGCCGTGAACTACACCATGGTGCATGACGATGGCATCCGTCCGCGCGACATGGCCGATGCCGATATCATTCTGGTTGGGGTATCGCGTTCGGGAAAAACGCCGACTTGCCTATATCTGGCACTGCAATTTGGCATCAAGGCCGCCAACTACCCTCTGACCCCCGATGATTTTGGTGATGGAAAATTGCCGCAAGTACTGGCGCCGTGGCGTCATAAACTATTCGGGCTGACGATTGACCCGGCACGACTGACGCAGATTCGCACCGAACGTGCCTTGGGCAGTCGCTATGCCGCGCTGGAAAACTGTCGTTATGAAGTGGAGGAGTCGGAAGAAATCATGCGTCGGAGCGGGATTGAGTATTTGAACACCACGACCTTGTCGGTAGAAGAACTGGCAACCACCATCCTGCATCGCTTTGGACTCAAAAGACATATGTTGTCGTGAGATTCAATTAGCGACAGTGGCAGCTTAGCAGGCACATCCCCGACAGAGACTGCTTGTCCGTTGAATGTCGGCACTGAACTGCTGCCCTTGATTGGTCTTGTCGAGAGACCGTTCCACTCTGATACCTGCCGTTGAGTTGTTGAAACAGCCAATGACCGTAACGGGCACGGTCTTTCCGTACGACCTGAAAACTTGAACGGCTGCAAGTTGATCCATTGCCGACGTTGACCCAAGCACCGAACATTTTTAGCTGTCGGCGGCAGGTCCAACTGATACCGGTCATTTGACCAAGGCTTTGTTAACGGCTGATCCGCTCACAAACCTGCCGGACGTCATATGCGCGCGAATCAGCCAGATCTGACGTACTCGCGGAGCTGTTTGCTGTCATTCGCCTATGGCCGCTATCACCGCTACCGGATGAATCCACTGTGACCAAACCGGCCATTCAGAGTCGATGAGGCTTGAACGTTGGCGGCGTCCCTCCTAGAAATTAAGTCCATCCAATAATAGCTTCGCACCAGACAGGCCCAAGGCTGCAGTCGCGAACCAATAAAACGGTCTTTCCGGAATTTTCGCCAGGATGCGCAGACCGAGCCACACTCCTATAGGCACCACGGGCAATAGCATGGCGGAGGCAATCAACGATGCCTTTGTAAAGATGCCGAGCGCAAAGTACGTGGGCAATTTCGCTAAGTTGATGGCAGTAAAAAAATATACAGAGGTAGCCACGAAGTTCTGCCGAGGAAGTTGCCGACTCAGCAGATAAGCCATGACTGGCGGCCCTCCGGCATGGGCTAGTGTGCTTGTAAAGCCAGATCCAGCTCCACTCAGCCAGGCATAAATTGGCTTAGGGGCATGTGCCAGTCCATGGGATTGGTTTCGATTTCGCCGAAGCAGGCGGTCCAGAGCAAAAAATACGGCTATCAATCCAACCGCAATTTTCACCAAATTATCGGACATAATGTCGAAGGCCAAAGTGCCAAGGACGATACCTACGATTGCGGCCGGCAACATCAGCTTTAAATCGCTCCAACTGGCCTTTCCGCGCCAGGCACCGATACCAGCCCAGTCTGTAACGATTAGGACTGGCAACATTACGGCTGCTGCATTGCGGGGGGAAATCCAGATGGCCATCAACGGTACAGCTAACCCACCCAGCGCACCACCCAATCCAGACTTCGATATCCCGGTTACCAATACAGCAAGGACTGCAACGATCCAGCCGGCGGTATCAAATTCCATTCGTTAAACCCTTATAAAAATCCCGATATCACAGACTCATTATGTGCATGCTGAGGACGTCACAGACTCAGTTACCACGCAGGAATCATGTATATATGGACGCCCTCTTTACCAAAGAATTGCCACGTCTGGATTTCAAAAAGGGTGATGCCAACTGTAAAAAAGTCACCAAGGCGGGGCGTGTCCGAATTTTTGTGTAAACGGGTTTCAGGTTAAAGCTGGGCGATGCGTTCGCCGAACTCGATGG
>NZ_JBVVOL010000041.1:0-17601 GCF_055810895.1 Formivibrio sp. oc-25
AAGTCAGGCGAAAATCTGCTGATCAAGTGGAAACTTTTGGACGCCGGTCGGTGGAAAAAATTGGATGCCGGTTGACAGTGCGGGAATGACCAGGCGAATACCAAAGCCACAGCGCTTGAATTGCACCGGCAAAACCAGTGTGGTTTTAGCCTGGGTGCAGTCTCTTCCTGCCAAAGAGGATGGAAGCACGTCGACCGCAATCTGCATCCGACTCACGCTCACGCGTTCAATCAACAATTCAAAAATGACGGCCTGATCGTGCTGGCGACCTTGAAGTAATAGTTCCCGCGCCTCACTGGCTTGGCGGATGGCCTTCTGACAAACATTAGCATCGGGGTGATCCAAGTCGGCAAGAAAACGGGATGAATCCTCCAGGTATCTGACCAGTACGTCCTTGACGGCATTTTCCAGTTCCTGAGCAGGAATGCGCAGTCCCGATGCTTTCGCCTCGTCAGAGTCAGGCTTTTCCCTGCCTGCCAAGCGATGAGAAATGTAATAACGATAACGACGCGTGCCTTTACAGGCATGGGTCATAATCAATCGCTCCCCATCCTCATCAAAAACTCGCCCAGCTAACGGATTGACTGGGCTCCTGTCGGATCGACCTCGTTGGCCTTGGCGATTTTCTGCCAAGGTTGTCTGTACCGTCTCCCAGAGTTCAGTATCAATGATTGCCGGATGCTGGCCGGCATAGCATTCGCCTTTGTGTGCGATTTGCCCTAGATAGATGGGATTGCTCAGCAGTTTATACAGGTGGCCCCGACTAAATGGGCGTCCACCGTTTGGGGTTTCTTTACTCGAAAGACGAATCGGAGTGACCCAGCCCTTGGCGTCCAGATCAGATTTCAGCTTACGCACGCATCCATGTTGCAAGTACAGCCGGAAGATATGCCGGATCATGTCGGCATGCGGTTCATTGATGATCAGCGTACGTTCATGGGCCTGATAGCCCAGCGGCACGTTACCACCCATCCACATGCCCTTCTTCTTGGACGCGGCAATCTTGTCGCGAATCCGTTCTCCCGTGACTTCGCGTTCAAATTGGGCAAAAGACAGCAGCACATTTAATGTCAGCCGCCCCATTGAGGTCGTGGTGTTGAACTGTTGGGTCACCGAAACAAAGGACACCCCGCGTACATCGAACTGTTCTACCAATTTGGCGAAGTCGGCCAACGAGCGGGTCAGGCGATCAACCTTGTACACTACGATGATATCAACGTTGCCATCGGCGACATCCTCCATTAAGTGACGGAGGGCAGGGCGTTCCAAATTGCCACCGGAATATCCGCCATCATCGTAAAGCGTAGGCCATGCCAGCCAGCCCTCGGCTTTCTGGCTGAGGATATAAGCGGCACAAGCTTCCCGCTGGGCCTGCAAGGAATTGAAATCTTGCTCCAAGCCTTCCTCGCTGGATTTGCGGGTATAAATCGCGCAGTTCAATTTCGGTTTCATCGCCCAATTCCGAAAAAGGCCGGGCCGGACCATTGTGTGCCGGTAATGGCACGGGCAATGGCAGAGAGGCTGCGATAGATTTTGCCGTCGTAATCAAATCCCGATACGGTGACCAATACATGATACGTGCGTCCTTGCCATTCACGGACCAAACGGGTTCCGGGACGGAGCGCAGACTTTGTCATGGAAGAGGCAATCACCGGGCTAGTGGGCAAGACAGTGCCGCGCACACCTTGCGCACCGGCCTGGACTTGCCAAGCGAGCGCCAGACGCAGAAACGAAGCATGCGTGTGAGGAGGAGGATCACGCCCGAACAGCGTTTGCCACTGACTGAGCAGGTCCTTTCGGTCCAGTAGCAACATTTCAGTCAGATCGTGCTTCATACATCCACCCGATAGACACGATCCCCACTGGGCGAATCAGTAAGTGCAACGTTGATCCCCAGCTTCTTGCGCAGGACGCCACTGATAAAGCCACGCACAGAATGAGCTTGCCAACCGGTGGCTGTCATCAACTCGCTGAGCGTCGCCCCCTCGGATCGCTGGAGCATTGCAAGAAAACGGGATTTCTTTGAGTCGGCCTCAAATCGGGGATTTTCCGTGCAAGATGACGTTGGTGCGTCAGCGGAAGGTTTGCGGCGACGCTTGGTTGGCGCAACTGGAGTCGTGGCTGACTTGGATTGGGTAGGCATGAGTATCTCCGGTAAAGCTGCCTTGACCATCACGGCAGTGGTACCAGTAACGCTCTGTTCCGGGGACAAATCAAGTCACCTGGACGCCTTTAACAATGCATGTGGTGGACGCCAACCGGCCACCCAGCTTTCTGTTCCATTGCAGATATTGATTCCGCGCTCTGCTCCAAAGCGGCCATTGGCACGGCAATACCTTGATTTTCCCCTCACAGGCTGGAGTGCAGTTTGGTCCTGCCACAGGCTGAGAAAATGCACTGTGTTTGGCGCAACGTCGGCAACGGATCAGACTGCTGCCGTTCAGGTTTTCCGATCGAACGGAAAGACCGTGCCCAAACCTGCCTTTCGAGTCGCTGCCTTTTGAAGGACAGGTAACAAAGTTCAGCAGTCACTTCATGTTGTGTAATGGACGCGCAAAATTGGGGAAGGCTATTAGGCGATTGATACCTGTGTTAAGCCAGAATGATGCATGAACTCCCGTACGATCAGCAGTGCAGCCACGGTAGAAGGCTCGATCAGCGGATTGTCCTCTCCGGCAGGGCTTCCCTCCGCGATAGCGCATAGTCGAGAGAAAACTGATTCAATATTGTCGAGATGGTATGCATTATGGGATTCGGCCTGCTCCTGCATCAATGAAAGCAGACTTGGTGCACCATCTCCGACGCAGCTGATATACAAAGAAGCGCCAACGGGCATGATGCGAGCCAATGGCATGACTTGCTCTTCAATATTTTCGATGGCGTTCTCTAGATCCAACGGCCGCGGGGGCGAAGTGCGCAGTGGGCCGGGCAATACGTTCCCCCAGCCAAGACTCAACTGCGCATCGGCGGTATCGGTGATAGATGCGTTAATCCACAAGTTGCTGCGTTGCTCACCAAGGTGCAACGTCAATGTGTTCTGGCTTGTTTGCATCACCCATCACTCCGCAGACGCATTTACAGATCTGGCGGTTAGCCGGAGTACATGCCGCAGCATGTTTTCATCAATGCCATGCCCCAGTCCAGGCACCAGATCGAGCGATACCGTGCCGCCGAGTTCCGCAATGCGATGCGCCGCTTGTTCGCTGTACCGGCTCGGAATCACCGCATCGGCGGTGCCGTGTATCAAATGCACAGCAGCCCCTGGGCGTACGTTTAGCCCGGCAGCGAAGCGGCCGGCCAATGCAATCACCTGTGCTGCCAGCGTGGGTTGGCGCAGTGTCGCCTCCAGGGCCATGATTGCGCCTTGAGAGAAACCCACCAGCGTGGTGTCCGCTGACGCCAGTCCGACTTCTCGTTGCCAGTGCGCAATTTCCTGTTCAAAACGCGGCATCGTGGAGGCAATGCGCTCCGGTCGGTTTGTTTCAGTGATGTCTTTTACCGAGAACCACTGCCTGCCACGCCCAAAATCAGAAGGATCGGGCGAGGCCACGGCCACCACGAAAGCGCGCGAATCCTGCATCGCAATCCGTTTTCCGACATAGGCCATATCGCTTGGCAGGGCACCTACCCCGTGAAACAACAACACCAGCGAGGTTGCGGCGTCGGCAGGCTTTTGAATCACAATTGATGCGTTATTCATGGTGAGATACCCAGAGAAATGCGACGTGCATGGGCACGCCGCTGTTTGCCTTACTTAACCAGACCAAATGGATCTTGAACGGCGCGCTTGGCCGGGTCTGCATTGTTCCAGTAATTCTGGAGCACCCACCCGTACTCAGGCAGGCCGTTGATAAACGGATCCAGCATCTTCATGCCCGAAGGGCGCTTCCAGTCCGCTTGCAACTCAGCACCCAGCGCAAAAACGGTATTCAGTTGGGCACCGGCTGCGGTCATTCGCTGCATTGCCGCATCAGCTTCGTATTTGCTCCAGGCACCCGAGGCATCGACTACCGGATGCACGGTATAACCATCATTGAGCATCGCCAGCGTCGGGAAAGTGACGCAGGTGCCCAAGGTCACGCCGGAGATGATGATGTGCTTGCGTCCGGTTTTTGCCACGAGTTCTTCAATTGCCTTGCGGAAAGTCGGATCCTCGTACGCGTTGATGATGCCGGTGCGACGGTAGATCGGCTGACTCGGAAACAGTTCCTTGAGTTCAGGCAGGATGTCGCCGTTCTGCCACTGCGCATTACTGGTGGTCAGCAGAACCGGGATGTCCAATGCCTTCGCCATCTTGGCCAGTGAGACAACGTTGCTTTTGTAGCCCGAGGCTTGTTGGAAATCGCGTACGCTGGCCATCAAGCCAATTTGGTGGTCGACGAACAGCATGATGCTGTTTTGCGGTGTCGGTTTTTCATAGGCTGAACGGCCGGCCTTGCGAGCATCGGCGGGCGACACCTTAGTGGGCAGCGTTTGATCGGCTATCGGGCTGACGATATCGGCAGGACGTTCTTGAGCGAAGCTCAGTGTTGCAGCCAAGCACAGTGCTACGGCAGCAGATAGTTTGGTCATTTGAAAGTTCATGAGTGACTCCTGAAAGGGCAATTAAGTTGGATTGATTGAGTTGGATTAGGCCCGGTGAATCCAGGTCGGCGCGATGCCGGTACCCAGGCCTGCGCCGTAACCGAGATAAATGTTCAGACCTGCCAGCGGCTCAAGGTAGCGGGCATTGCGCAGCCCACCGGCATCGATAACTTCAAAGCCCATGCTCTGTGCGAGCGACTTTGCTGCCTGTTTGGCTGGATCGCTGTCGGCCGCAAGGAAGACGCTGACCTTTTTGCCCTGGCCGAAGTCAGCCCCCCCATCGAGCACCTGGGCGAACACCGTGTTGAAACCCTTCACGATCAGGGCATCAGGCACGGCATGTGCGATTTCTTCGGCAGCGCTGGTGGTGTGCCCGATCGTCAGGCCCATGTAGTCTGCCGTCAGCGGGTTGGTGATATCGATCACGACCTTGCCGGCCACATTACCCACCGAACGCAGTGCGCTAGCAGCATCGGCGTAACCTGTGGCCAGGACGATGACATCCTGCCCTTGAGCGGCACCCGCCGCCGCAGTCGCCTCCACACCCGGAAACTTTGCTGCGAGATCCTTGGCCTTGCTGCTTTCTTTACTGATGACGCGGACCTGATGGCCTGCGAGATGGAGTTGTTTGACGAAGGCCGCACCCATGTTGCCGGCACCAATAACGAGTACTTTCATGACGAATCCCTTTTTAACTGTGACAAAAATGAGGTGATTGCTTTGCCGTGCGATGAACGCCAGGCACAGGAGTCACTCTATTGATTATTGATTTTGGGATAAACTGGCTTTTAATTGATTAACAGTTCCATTTATCGAGACAATGGATAAATTTCAGGAAATGCGGGTCTATGCGGCAGTGGTCGATGCCGGCAGTTTCGTTCGCGCTGCAGACGATCTGCAGATGTCGAAGGCAGCTACCTCCCGACATGTGGCGGATTTGGAGGCGAGGCTTGGCGTGCGCTTGCTTCAGCGCACCACGCGCAAGCTCTCCCTGACGGAAGAAGGCGAAGTGTTCTACGCGCGTTGCAAAACGCTCTTGAACGAGGTCGAAGAGATTGAAGCGGAGATCACTGCGCGGGCCGGTGAGGCCAGTGGTCAGTTGAAGATCAATGTGCCGCTCTCGTTTGGCCTATTGCATCTGGCGTCGCTATGGCCCGAGTTCATGGCGAAACATCCGAAGGTCAGCCTGGATGTCACATTGGGGGACCGTACTATCGATCTCGTCGAGGAAGGGTTCGATCTGGCCGTACGGATCGGGAAAATGCCATCGTCATCGCTGATCAGCCGCAAGCTGGGAAGCACACGCATGGCGCTATGCGCCTCACCTGCTTATATCGAGAACCACGGTGCGCCGAAGCACCCTTCGGATCTGGCCATGCACGATGTCATCTCATACAGCTTGCTGACGATGGGAGAAGACTGGCAGTTCAGCGGCCCCGATGGAGACATTGTGGTGAAGGTGCATCCTCGCATGCGTACGAACAGTGGAGACACCTGCCGGATGGCGGCATTGCAGGGGCAAGGTATCGTTCTGCAACCGACTTTCCTCGTTGGCGCCGACCTTCGAAACGGGACACTGGTGGAGTTACTGCCAGATTATCGGTCTGTCGAGTTTGGGATCTATGCAGTATACCCAACACGTAAATTTGTTTCCCCCAAGGTACGACTGCTTATTGATTTTCTTGTCGACGCGCTGCGCCGATCTAATTGGCCGGACTAAGGCATGCCTTAGTCCGTCAGTTCGTCACAAGTATTTGGCGCGGTAGGTGCGGCGCATCTTGTAATGCGCGACACGACATCGCTATGCCCAATTTTTATTTCCTTGCGTGCGATAGCGGGGTGATCTTTGATCCAGGGATAGCCGTTTTATCGGGGATTAGAGTTGCCATTGTTCGACGAACGCGTATCCGCCACGACACTACGCTCCTGAATAATGGCGGGCAGCTTTTCAGATAAATAGTCGATGACACTGCGAACTGAAGGCAGAATGCCTCGTGGGCTTGGATAGGCAAGGCAAAGTAAATTGGATGGGGCAAACCAGTCAGGTAATACATGTTCAAGCAATTTGGACTTTATGCTTGCCGCAACGATTGGTTCCGGTAGCAACGCGACACCGATACCGCCGATAGTTGTCTCAAGCTGAAGTCGCAGATCGTTGGTCTGTAGTCTTGGGGCGTGGTTTATCACGCACGCTTGCCCATTCTGGTTAACCAATTCCCACCGGACTTTACCATCACGGACATCCACCGAACGGCCTAGCGCTGCCAGACACCGGAGATCATCAGGCACGGCGGGTCTCTCTGCCCGGTCGAGGAAAGATGGGCTTGCCACAAGAATTCTACGAGCACTCCCAAGCTTTCGTACTACGATCCCTGCAATCGTAGCTATCTCGGGACGTGCCATGAGTGCCAAATCAAAAC
This sequence comes from Formivibrio sp. oc-25, assembly GCF_055810895.1. Taxonomy (NCBI): domain Bacteria; kingdom Pseudomonadati; phylum Pseudomonadota; class Betaproteobacteria; order Neisseriales; family Chitinibacteraceae; genus Formivibrio; species Formivibrio sp. oc-25. The sequence continues at coordinate 7,005 of NZ_JBVVOL010000041.1, forward strand.
GCTCTTCGATCAAATCCACGTCGCGATCCAAGGGTTCGATAACCAGATTGACCTTGGGATACATATTCATAAAACCTGGCAGGATAGCTGCCAAATAGGTTTGAGCAAGAACCAACGGGCAACTCATCCGTACCGTGCCAATCGGTTCCTTATGGAGGTTCGCAATGCTTTCGTAGGCAGCCTCCGCTTCTTCAATTGTCGCCACGCACCGTTCAAAGAATCGCTCGCCCGCTTCGGTCAAGGCGATACTTCTCGTCGAACGCTGCAACAGCCTTGTGTTCAGCTTTTTTTCCAACTCAGCAATCCGACGACTTAGGCGTGACTTTTCAATGCCAGTAGCCCGTGCCGCTGCAGAAAACCCACGATGACGTACCACTGCCACGAAGTAGAAAATCTCATTGAGGTCAGTCGAATTCATTGGTGCATCATGGCAACAGTAAAGCTCAATTTAGCCACCTAATCACAAATTAGGCAACAAATTACAATTATCGGTTCACTTTCCAATCATCCCATTGGAAGCTTCCACCTTTAAAAGTTAACAGGCCCCCTAGTTTTCAATGCATAACTCTCAGTCGCATCCTGTCCTAATGCTTGTGAGCCGCCGGGCTAAACCGGGTCTTGAGGCACAATTCGAGTGGTTAATGACCGAATTCTTGGCCAAGGCAGAGGCCTATCCCGGGTGCCTGGGCACCCAGTTTGTCTATCCGGGCGATGAAGAGGATGTGGACGACGTGCTCTATCACGTCTTGATCGCATTTGAAAACGAGGACTGCCGCCAAGCATGGCAGAACTCTCCAGAACGAGCGGCAGGGCTGGTTGAAATTGCCCCATACATTGAGGGCAAAGCGTTCGTGCGCGGGATATCGGGATTGGCACATTGGTTCCAACCGACACAGACGGCCAAGGCCGGACAGCCTCCCCGTTGGAAGGTGGCCATTACGACATGGCTGGGGATATTTCCAACGGTTTATCTGCTGTTCGTTTTATTGGGGGAACTACTTGCGCCATGGCCACTGATTGGGCGTATTTTCCTGCTCACAATCCTCGTGGTTGCCATCATGACCTGGGGTGTGGCGCCGCAACTTACGCGGCTTCTAAAACCTTGGCTGTACCCAACTAGGTCAGACTGTTGATTAGGCCTTTAAAAGTTTGAGCTTTATGGAGCCATGGCTGCCCTATTTGTCATGTATAAAGAAGATTCCCGAAACCAAACCTTGGAACGATTGCATGAGCGCCGCAAGCAGGCTATGGCGCAAAAAAGTGCATGGATGAATACGTGAATGCAAATAACAAAGGGCCGCCTCTTGGCAGCCCTCTACAGATCACATCCAACTCAATACGGCTAGGAAAATCCGGCTATTGATCAGGAACCGAAGTAAGCCTTGATCTTGTCCATGCTCGCCTCTTCGGCCAGCGCCAGCGTCAAGAGGATACGAGCCTTCTGCGGGTTGTAATAACCAGCGCCGATACCTTCTGCTTTCGCAGTCACGAAACCTGAGCCAGTTCGGGTGGAACGTACCACCGGAATACCCTTCTCCATCAATTCTGTCACCTTGGCCTTCAGCCCAGACGGAATCGAGCCGTTGCCTGTGCCGGCAATCACAATTCCCTTGGCACCATCCTTGACTGCGGCGTCCAGCAAGGCAGCGTCCTGATCCTGGTAGCTGTACAGGATCACGACCTTGGGCAGGGATTCATATTTGGATACATCAAAGAAAGGCTTGCCCACCGGTTTGGCTGGCTCGAAGAAGAACTTAGGTACGCCTCCGATGAAGGAGCCAAGGAAGCCTTGGTCAGCCGCGCGGAAAGTATCCAGCGTGGTGGAGTTGGTCTTGGTCACATAGAACGCGGATGCAATGCGATCGTTGAGCACCACCATGGCACCGCGGTTTTCCGCTTCCTTGCTGGCGGCCAGAGTCACCGCCTCCAGTAGGTTCATCGGGCCATCGGCACTGATCGCCGTGGCAGGACGCATTGCGCCCACCACAACCACCGGCTTGTGGCTTTTCACAGTCAGATCCATGAAAAATGCGGTTTCCTCAGTGGTATCAGTGCCGTGGGTGATCACGACCCCATGCGTATCGTTGCCGGCCAGCTTGGCGTTGATCGATTTGGCAATCTTGAGCAGGATGGTCTGATTGATGTCTGGACTGCCCACATTCGCAATTTGCTCGCCACTGACCGTCGCAACATCCTTCAGCTCCGGCACGGCGTTGATCAGCACTTCGATACCAATGGAACCCGCTTTGTAATTGGTCGTATCTGTATTGCTCTTGGAGGCCCCGGCGATGGTGCCGCCCGTGGCATAAATCGTGACGCCAGGCTTGTCGGCGGCGAAGGTCAGCATGGAAGTGGAAAACAAGGCAGCGGCCAGAACAGTAGACAAGACGCGACGCTTCATCATGAATTACTCCTTTGATATGTTGTTTGTTGGCGTGCAGATATGTTCCATTTTTAAGAACCATATTCCACATTACGCAACACATCAAAAGCAGGAAGCGTGCCACCCTTCTCGGCATCATTTTCTGCCATTCAACCCATATCTTTTCGTTCTCGCAGCATTTCATGCAAAGAAAAACAGCCGTCGGGCCAGTCAAGTGCACCAGATCGGTGAGACAGACAGGCAAGCTACCACCATCCATCGTCAGACCTATGCTGCCTCGAAGGGCGCCGTGGCCATGTTCACCAAGGGCCTGTGTGCTGATCTGGCCAAGCATGGTCTGCAAATCAACGGCATTGCCCCCGGCTATTTCGTGACCGAGCTGACCAAGCCACTGGTCGACAATGAAGAATTCTCGGGCTGGCTATGCAAGCGCACGCCGGCCGGCCGCTGGGGCAATGTCAAGGAACTGACCGGCGCTGCCATTTTCCTGGCATCCGAAGCTGCCGATTTCGTGAACAGCCATGTGCTGTATGTGGATGGCGGGCTGACCAGCTGCGTTTAAACCTATTGCTCCGGCCCGATGAGGCCGAAAGTTGCCGTCATACCGGCGAAGGCCGGTATCTAGTGTCGGAGCGCAATTACCGACTGGACCCCGGCATTTGCCGGGGTGACGAATTCAACCATCAACAGGCCGGATCAATAATACGTGTGCCTACCCGAATTTCCGTCCAATTTATTTGGAATGCTGGCCAAATTGAGCCATTGCAAAATCAATGAAACTGCGCAGCTTTGGCGTCATACGGCGATCCGGGGCATAGAGCAGGTGGAAGGGGCGTGTAGGAATCCGGTATTCAGGCAGTACTTCGATCAGACTGCCGTTGGTCAAATCCTCACGCACCAGTTCGCAGGGCTGCAACAGCAGGCCCATGCCCGCACGCGCCGCCATCAGCAGCGCTTCACCGCTATCGACCATCAGCTTACCGGAAACCGGTACGGCAATTTCTCCATCCGGACCTTCAAACGTCCAGCGTGTGCGCAGTTCGGTATACGAAAACCCTAGGCATTCATGCTGTGCCAGATCCATGGGGTGGTTGATCGGTGGATGACGTACAAGATAGGATGGCGCAGCACACAAGCGCAAACGGTAAGGCGCCAGCGCTCGGGCAATGAGACCGCTATCAGATAGTTCCCCAACTCGGAATGCGACATCAAAACCTTCATCAATCAGATCCACAAATCTGTTTGATAGCGACATGTCGATCGAAACATCCGGATACTTTGCCACATATTCCGGCAAACGTTTGGACAAGGCATGAACACCGAAAGACACCGGGGCATTGATACGTAACCGGCCTCGGGGTGTGCCTTCACTGATGGCAGCCATGCCTTCAGCCGCCTCGACTTCAGCCAGGATGATCTTTACGCGCTCATAAAAGGCCAAGCCGGCCTCGGTCAGATGATGGCGCCGAGTCGTGCGGTTGATCAGGCGCACACCTAGGTGCTGCTCCAGCGTCTGTACATGCTTGCCGACCAATTGTGATGACATAAGCAAGACTTCGCCTGCCGCTGAAAACGACCCTGTTTCAACCGCCTTGGCGAACACACTCATACTGAGAAATCGATCCATTCCAAACATTCCGTTTCAAGTATTGATGCATTTTTGCCATTTATCCACGATGAATTCAAGTTTTAAAGTATGCGCTCTTATCAACAAGGAGCGCGAACATGAAAGTTGCAGTCATTGGAACAGGCAATATGGGCGCAGGCCTAGCAGCCGTACTGGCTGGTGCAGGGCATGAAGTCAGCATCGGCGCGCGAGATCTGGTCAAGGCCGCTGCTCTCGCGGACAAAGTCGGTTACGGAGCTGTGGGTGGTGGGATTGCCGCAGCGGTCAAACTTGCTGATGTAGTGATTCTGGCGCTTCCGTTTGGCGCAGCAGCTGATGCGATCAAGCAGGCCGAGGGTTTGGTCGGGAAAGTGTTGGTCGATATCTCTAACCCGATCAGCGCGGATTACAAGGAACTCACTATCGGCCACACCACCTCGGCCGCAGAGGAAATCCAGAAACTCGCACCACACGCCTGCGTGGTCAAGGCCTTCAATACCATCTTTGCGCAATTGCTGGCACCCGAATCCCGTACCGGCAAAACCCTGCAAGTTTTCGTGGCTGGCGATGACACTGCTGCCAAGGCAGTGGTGGCCGATCTAGCAAAGTCCATGGGCTTTGAAGCAGTAGAAGCTGGCCCACTCACCAACAGTCGCTATCTCGAGCCGATTGGTGAAATGAACATCCACTTCGGCTATTTCCTCGGCAAAGGTCCGGTCGTTGCGCCGGCCTGGGTGCAGGTATAAATCGCCAGCCGAAGGTAGGCCCGCATCAGTCGGGCCGTATCCCCCGATCAAGGATCACCATGAAACCCGGATTACGTACTGCGCTGTACGCGCTGAGTCTGCTCATTACTGCCAACGTGACGCTGGCCGCTCCCGCCATCGAAGTGCTGGGTAAAGACTTTGCATTTCCCAACAAACTGGCAGGATTGCCTGCCAACCTGTCGGATTTCAAAGATCTGCAGATCAACAGCTTTACAACCAGTGATGGTGTGAAGCTCAGCTACTGGGAGGCCGGCAGCGGCAAACCGCTGGTGTTCATTCCGGGTTGGTCCGCAAATGGTGCCGAGTTCATCAATGTGATGTATCTGCTCAGCAAGCATTACCACGTTTACGTGCTTGATCCGCGCAATCAGGGGTTGTCCCAGAAGGTGGACTATGGCGTGCGCATTTCGCGTTACTCAATGGATCTCAAGGAGATGGGCGACCATTTGGGGTTGAAATCAGCAGATTACGTTGGCTGGTCGATGGGGGCGTCCGTGCTGTGGGGCTATATTGATCTGCTCGGTACAAAGACTATCCGCAAGGTGGCCTTCGTGGATGAACCCGTATCGATCTACTCTCATGCGGACTGGTCGGAGAAGGAACGGCTCGAAGCTGGGGGCATGACCTCCTCAGTTGAACGCATGGTCGCCACTTTCACGACCGGCACGCCAACAAACCAGCTTGTGGTCGACATGAAGGTCATCGAACGTGCCATGGCAAAAGACTCACCGTACTTCGTGAATTCCGAAGCGTTCGCGGCCGAGTTTATCAAGACGGATCCGAAATATACGGCCAAGGTGCTGTTCGATCACGCCACCAATGATTGGCGCGATGTGATCCGTCACAAGATCAAAGTGCCGACCGCGATTTTCTCCGGTGAATACAGCAACAACCTACCCAGCCAGCGCTGGATGGCCTCGGTCATCCCGAATGCCAGGCTGTATGCCTACACCCAGGCAGAACAAGGGGATCACTTCCTGATGTTCAAAAATCCGTTCAAGTTCACGCAAGACCTGCGCGATTTTCTCGAACATTGATTAACCCGTAGAACCCGATTGCCTGCACGCACCATGCCGTAGGCTAACAAACCATTTTTTAACGCAAGGAGTCCACCATGCCCGTTGTACGAGTTACCTGGTTTGAAGGTAAAGACACTCCCACCAAGCAAGCCGTTGCGGCCGAAATCACGGAAAGCATCGTGCGCAATACCGGCACTGATCCGAAATACATCTACGTCATTTTCGAAGACGTGGCCCCTTCGGACTGGGCAGGGGAAGGCAAATTATTCGGTGGCTAACATCGGATTGAAGTAGGCACATTTTTACGGGTGTGGCAGCAATGTCACACCGCTTTCCAGTGGCGCACGCCCAACAATTGGACAAGAGAAAAGATATGACCACCACGATATTGGCAACTGTCACAGCGAAGCCTGAATTTGCTCACGATGTGGAAACCGCATTGAAAAAAATGATCCCGGCGACCCGTGCCGAAACGGGCTGTGTCAGCTACGTCCTGTTTGCTTCAGAAGAAAAAGCCGGCACTTTCCATCTTCTGGAAACGTATACCGATGGTGCAGCTTTGAGCAGCCATCACCAATCGACCCATTTCGGCGAACTGGTGGCAAGCCTTACCGGCAAGTTGGCAAGCGATATCAAGATTGAGCGCATTGTTGCGCTAACCGCCTGAGCAAAGCGGGCACCTGCATTTTGTTAGGTGTCATAACCTATATTTGGAACTCGTTATGTCAGCGTGGACGCTACTCCACCTCTTTACCGATGAGAACGGTCTTTCCCGCGTCGATACCGGCTTCACTCAAGAACTACAGATGGTCGAATTCGCGCCACCGGCTCCCGCTATGCATGTTGGCCGGGCCTCAGACGCAGAAGCACTCGCGCTTGTGGAATTGCCAGTTGGTTGGCATGGTGGATGGCATCCAAGTCCAAAGGCGCAGTGGGTAATCTGTCTCGCAGGAGTGATGGAGTATCAAGCCGGAGACGGGACAAGATTCACCCTGTATCCCGGTACTTGTATATTGACTACGGACACGACTGGGCAAGGTCACGCTAGTTGGAACGCAGGTTCAGAACCCATACGGCTTGCACTTGTTCAAATGCAAACAGCCCCACTCAAGGCGTCCTGCAACGACGCCTAACCGCTCACACAGCTGGATGTTATATGGCCAACAGCGCACTGCGCTTCGTTTGTATCCAAGCCAAAGCAATAGCCTGACGCAATTTACAGAAACTGATGGTGTTCCGGCAGAAGGCAAACCGAGCTGGATGTAATCCACAGCGCAGTACTGCTGAACCTGAATCGGACTGGCAACAGCCCGTTTTAGGCTCGACGTTTCATTTCCAATCCAGCAATTAGCAAGATTTCTCCATCACCAATGTACGGTCGCAATCTGTTATCCGGAACATCGCGGCAGTTTCCACATGCAGGATAACAAGATGAATCATTCGGAAGCCAAGGCGATTTCGATTCGCCAGTTGGTATTTTTCTTGGGCGCAGTTTTCGCCCTTGGCTCGCTGAGCATTGACAGTATGCTACCGTCACTGGGTGTCATCGCCCATGACCTTCATCTGAGCAATGCCAACCAGGCTCAGCTTCTCGTTACCAGTTTTGCTGCGGGGATGGGGCTGGGTAGTTTATTGGGCGGGCCTCTGTCCGATCACTATGGCAGGCGTCCGGTCATTCTCGCTGGATGCCTGCTTTTTGTAGCAGGATCATTGTGCGCCATGGGCGCTAATTCGCTGACGATTATTTTTATCGCTCGAATTCTTCAGGGTATTGGCGCTTCCTTCACGAAAGTAGCCTCAACAGCCTGGATTCGCGACATGCATGCCGGACCTGCGATGGCTCGGATCATGAGTTTTGCGATGACGATGTTTGCCATGATGCCTGCCATTGCGCCTTTCATTGGAAAAAACATTGCAGCAGTCGCAGGCTGGCGCGCCATCTTTGCCGTATATGCCATTTTTGGCACCCTGCTGGCTTACCATGCTTTTACTCTCATTCGGGAAACATTAACTGAGCAGCGGGTGCGTTTTGCAGTGCGCAGTTTTGCTCTGCGCAGCCGCGAAGTGCTGGCAATCCGACAAGTTCGTTTGGCCATAGCGGCACGAACGATGAATGTCGCAATTCTCTTTTCTTCCTTGTCTTCGATACAGCCGATTTTTGACCGGACCTTTAATCGTGCAGACTCATTTCCGGCTTACTTTGCGTTGATGGCTGTGGCAATTGCTATTGGGGGATTTGTGAATGGCCGGATTGTGGCTTGGGTGGGAGGGAAATCCCTTGTTTTCAGCGCATTTGGATTGAATACGTTGCTGTCCGTTGCGGTGCTACTCATCGTGAGTTCAGGCCATGGGCATGGCCCAGAAAGCTTTGCGCTGTTCTTGCTATGGGCAACGGGAACATTTTTTATTCAGGGGTTCACTTCCGGAAATTTGAGTGCATTGGCACTGGAACCGGTTGGGCATATGGCCGGCATCGCTGCATCGTTGGTCGCTTCAATCCCTATGTTATTGGCAACACCAGTCGCCATGTATGTCGGTCTGGCATTCGATGGCAGTCCACTGCCTTTGGAACTGGCGACGCTGTTTTTTGCCACGCTGGGCTGCGGCTTTGTTCTGCGGATGAAATAACGAAATCTGTACTAAGGCGTTTAGATATGACGATTTGTACTCTACCGCCTTCCCCATCAACGGATCCACCAATGCGAACACATACACCGATCTGGCAATGCGGAGCCTATCACCTGGAATTCAAGCAACCAGCCATAATGGCCATTATCAACCTGACATCAGACTCGTTTTCTGGTGACGGTTTGCATGGCCGGATTAGTGGTGCATTGCGACGGGCAGAACAGGCGCTGCGTGATGGAGCGACCATTCTCGATATTGGTGGCGAATCGACACGTCCCGGATCTGCGGCCGTTTCGTTACAGGATGAACTGGCTCGCGTGATCCCGACAATCCGGGCCTTAGCATCTTTTAATGTCCCGATCTCGGTCGATACGATGAAGCCACAAGTCATGGCCGAGGCCATCGCAGCGGGCGCCAGCATCATCAATGACATCAATGCACTGCGTGCACCCGGTGCGCTCGAAGTTGTGACCGAGAGTAATGCAGGCATTTGCCTGATGCACATGCAAGGGCAGCCCCGAACAATGCAATACCAACCTCATTATCAAGATGTCGTTGCAGAGGTTGAGGAGTTTCTTGCACATGAACTCGAACGATTTACTCATACTAATGCTAACCGACAGCGAGTGGCATTAGACCCCGGATTCGGCTTTGGTAAAACACTGGAACACAATCTGGATCTGTTCCGCGCATTGCCAAGCCTATGCAAGTTTGACCTGCCAGTATTGGTGGGCCTTTCCAGAAAAGCCATGCTCGGAGAAATCACTGGAAAAGCGGTGGCCGAGCGTGATGTGGCAACCGCAACCGCATCCGTTCTTGCGGTGCAAAAGGGGGCGTCAATCCTGCGGGTTCACAATGTCGGCGCTACACGGGATGCTCTGACTGTTTGGCGAGCCATCGATTTGCCTTCAGACTTGAATTAAGTGTGACTGGCATTTATCCGGTAAATATCAAATGCACGATATCTGGAATCCCTGGCACGGTTGTCGTAAGGTCAGCGAAGGCTGCAAGTACTGCTACATGTATGCGCTGGATGCGATGCGTGGTCGCGATGGCGCAGAAATATATCGAATCAAAGAAAATTTTACTTACCCACTCCATCAGGATCGTCACGGCAATTACAAGATCAAAAGCGGTGAACAAATCCGCGTATGTATGACATCTGACTTCTTTCTGGAAGAAGCTGATATCTGGCGCAATGAGGCCTGGTCCATCATGCGCATCCGTCGCGACGTCAAATTCTTTTTGCTGACCAAGCGTCCACACCGGGTAGCAGCTTGCCTGCCGGATGACTGGGGTGATGGCTGGGATAACGTGTTTTTCAATGTCTCCTGTGAAAACCAGCAACGGGCCGATGAGCGAATCCCGCAGCTTTTGGATTTACCGTTCAAGCACAAAGGCATCATGGCTTCACCATTAATTGGTCCTATTGATCTTGCTCCGTACCTGATATATGGGCAGATTGAACAAGTGATAGCCGGCGGTGAAAATTATGCGGGGTTGCGCCCCTGCGACTTTGAATGGATCAAGGCATTACGAGCCAGTTGTGAGCAATATAATGTCACATTCTGCTTTGTTGAAACGGGAAGCTACTTCATTAAGGATGGCAAACCATACCGACTAAATGGGAAACGTCTGCAAAGTGAAATGGCGTGGAAGTCTGGTGCAAGCTTCACAGGCAAGCCTTTGCGATTTCGGCTGTATGATGGACTAGGTATGGAAATGGTAGATCAGGACTTATATCAACCAGAATTTAAAGATCAGTGTCTAAAATGCGGAAGCAAGCCGATCTGCAATGGGTGTTGCAATTGCGGAAGATGTGCGGTTGGATAAGTGCGGTAGAAAAGCATAAGTAATTCCTATGATTTGTTTATCGGCAATGAGAAAGTATGCATTCATGATGCCGATCCATCGTCGGATTAGCATGGGGTGTGAATCTAAACTTGAATTGATCGTGGTAAAATTATTGTGGCCTATATTAATTTGCAGGGCTGCCAGGAAATAAATCTCTAGTGCACTCAGGTGAAGATATCTGCGGCGAACATGGATTGAGCGCAGCCTCTACCTGTATCGAAGGCAAAGCCATGATTTATCAGGATGGTGAAAAACCAAACCCCACCTTCGGTTTTTCACCCCTGAATTTCAAAAAACTGCTTCCTCTTCAAAATCAGCCTGATTTTTCGTCAAATCAGAC
>NZ_JBVVOL010000042.1:0-15579 GCF_055810895.1 Formivibrio sp. oc-25
AGAAGACTACCCAAAACCTCGCGCGCAGTGGCAAGTTTCAGGATACGTTGCGAGATATGATCGTACGAAACTAGACACATATCTCTTCAACCATATCCAACCCCACGCATCCCCAACGTCCCACGGCAATCCGGATAACTCCGGCATCCCCAGAATTTCTTCTGCGGTCCCTGCTTTGCCACCAGCTTTTGCCCGCATTGTGGGCAGGTCGGCGTGGTGTAGTCGCCCTCGGTGGCGAAGGCGAGCAGGCGCTGGCGTTCGGTCTCTGGCAGGCGTTGCAACATCATCAGGAACATCTCACCACTAAAAAGCGTAATGCCGTTGGCCTGGGCAAAGGCCGTGGCATCGTCGGTGTAACCGCCGCAGGTCATAAAAAAGGCTTTGTCGGCTTTTTCCGCCACGCGCACGCCGAGCAGCTCGCGGATCAGCTTGATGCCCACTTTGTTTTCCGGCCAGGCTTTGCATTGCACGATGGTGGTGGCGCGTTCGTCGCCCGCTTGATAGAGCCGAATATCGATGCCGCCATCCGGGCCGAGCGCGGTGGTGGCGCTGCGGATGCCTTTGGCTTGGTAATAGGCGGCGCACAGGTCTTCGAAACGCTTCCATTCGATGCTTTGCAGCAGCGCTAACGACCACTCGGTCGGCTTGGGCTCAACGGGGCTGGCAGTTGCTTGGGCGGGTGGTACGGATGCTGCGGCGGGTTTGAAGCGGGGAGTAATGGGTGCGGAAGTGGTTGCAGGCGGATCAGTTTGCGTTTTCTCGCGCAGGAACTTGATCAGTGCGATCGCCCCCATGGCAAATGCTGCGATCAGCAGCGGGGCACGAAAAGCGCCGATCAGCGCGGCAGTCATGCGGTTGCTGCCCAGGATCAGCGGCAGAACAAGATAGGCAAGAGCCAAACACCCTGCCGAGATCCCCGCCGCCACCGGCCAGCGCCCCTGCATGGCGGTGGCCAATAAACCGGACTGTTTGCGTTTGCGCGCCATATCTGACATCCAATCAGAATTAACGTAAGCATGTTACCGGTATATCCGCACATCACTCAAAGTCAATCTTGCGCATGTGGTTATTTCGTCATTTCTCCCCAACGAACCGCACCCGCAACTGCCAGCGCCCTACCGCATCCACCGGTGCAGTCGCCACCAACTGGCGGGTATTGGGATTGGGTTGATCAAAGGCGCTGCGCGGCTGGCTGATATCGAGCACAGAAAGATCGACTGGCATTCCGCTGAAATGGATGATGCGCGTTTTGTCGCCGATCTGCAGACGGGCATGGTTGCCGTGCAGGCTGATCGCAGCCTCGGTATTCATGGCCCAGCGGATCAGACTGCCGGGGGGCGCTGCGTGGATAGCGTCGTCGAGCTGTACTGTATTGCCGGTAAAGTGGGCTCGGCGCATGGCCGGGATGCCGAGCACCGAAGTCAGATCGATTTCGACCGTTTGCGGGTCGAGCGTTTGCAGGCTGGCCATGCCGTCAACGCGATGTAACTGGCCATCGACGGTGAGCGTGTTGTGCGCGGCGCTGCTTTGGCGAAACACCATCCAGCGCGGCGAGCTTTGCTTCATGTTCCACAGATCGATACCTTGGCTTTCCAGGCTGTAGTAATCCTGCATACCCAGATCGCGCGCCCAGCGCACTCCGCCCCAATCCAGTACGAAACTGCCGGCATCCATATGGGCGTGGTTGTGGTGTGCGCCACCGCCTTTGATAGCGAACCAGAGCGTATCCGGATCTGACCAGGAATTGCGCCAGATAGCCACCGGCTGCGCACCCTGGCCGATGAATCGCAAGGGTGGCAATGTGCTCTTTTCGCGCACTGGCCACCATAGTGCAACAAGCGGTGCATAGCGTTCGTGCAAGCCTTGCTTACGGCGAATCATGTCGCGCTTGGGATTCAGCAGCGCTGGCTGTTGCAGTTCGCGCGCCAGATACACAATGGGCGAGGTCAGCTCCTGCCCTTCGCTGCTGTCGGCAAAGTTGAAATGCCTGCCGGACGGGCCGATGGACTGGGTATAGAACTGCGCGCTCTGCTTGAAGCCCGGCGTATCCAGCAATCCCCAATCCTGTCCCAGGCAAGTACGCAGTGCGGCAATCAGCAGGATTTCGTAGGTGGTACCAAAGCACCAGTAGCCGGGCCCCTCCGGATAAACGCCATCCGGCTGATAGGCACCCAGTGCGGTGAAGGCATCGCGTTGCGCGGCGGCGATCAGATCGGCTGCCAGTTCCGGTTCATCCTCCTGCACCGCCAGCGCACCCAGCACCATGCCACCGATGCAGACCTGCCCCCAGTTGTAGGTCAGGCCAAAAGTGCGGTGGCCATGGCGTGCCTGGGCAATGCCCTTGTCGACGATAGCTTGCCGGATCATCGCCCGCTCTGCTGCTGGCAGATCGTGATAGAGCCAGTCGTACCCCAGCGCCAGCCCAGCCGTCATCTCGGCCACATCCAGAAAATGGCTGGGGTTCCAGTCCGGAAAGGCCGCGACCGCCATCATTTCCCGCCTTGCATGCTCCAGATAGATGGCCTCCCCGGTCAGGCGGTAGGCAAACGTCCACAGCAAGGTGCGGCGGATGAATTCACGCGAGACATTCAGCATGCGCCGGCCAACCAGTTTGTGTTCCAGCGGCGGGCGCTTCAAGTCGCTGCGCGCACGTTGCAGCAACAATTCGACCAGCCGATCCAGATCGGGGTCGGCCTGGCGGCGCGACGCCAGCGTTTGCCAGTCTTCCCGGGTAGCAATCAGGCGCGGGTGTGGTGGCAACCGAGTCTTTTTTTCGTCCACGATCAGCAACGGGCTGCAGCCGGACGCACTCAGCTGCAATGCCAGTAAACCCAGCATCTTGATGACTTCTCGGCGTGTTGATGCAATGGTTGACTCCAAAATTGGCCTCGTCAGGATGTATTCACCGCCAAAATACAAAATCTATCAAAAAACAAACATCAATAATATTTATCAATAATCGCGATTGAATCAATTCAATGGAACCTGCGAGGAAGTCGGACTAATCTGGATACACAGTCCTCACCCGGACACCTCACGAATAAAAGGAACGCATCCATGAGCACCGAACAGAAATGCCCTTTCCATCATGGTGCGCGCACCAGCGCCAGCACCCGTTCCAATAGCGACTGGTGGCCCAACCAGCTTAATCTGGGCATCCTGCATCAGCATGCGCCAGCATCGAATCCGCTGGGTGCCGATTTCGACTATGCCGCAGAGTTTAAGAAGATCGATTTTGCCGCCCTGAAAAAAGACCTGACCGATTTGATGACGAATTCGCAGGACTGGTGGCCGGCCGACTGGGGCCATTATGGCGGCTTGATGATCCGCATGGCCTGGCACAGTGCCGGCACTTATCGTACCGCAGATGGCCGCGGCGGCGGTGGCGCCGGCAACCAGCGTTTCGCTCCGCTCAACAGCTGGCCGGACAACGGCAACCTCGACAAGGCGCGGCGCCTGCTGTGGCCGATCAAGCAGAAATACGGCAATAAACTCTCGTGGGCAGATCTGATGATTCTGGCCGGCAACGTCGCGCTCGAATCGATGGGCTTCAAGACCTTTGGCTTCGGCGGCGGTCGCCCCGATATCTGGCAACCCGAGGAAGATATCTACTGGGGTGCGGAGAAGGAATGGCTGGCCACCAGCGACAAGCCGAACAGCCGTTATTCGGGCAACCGAGAACTGGAAAACCCGCTCGCGGCCGTACAGATGGGCCTGATCTATGTGAACCCGGAAGGCCCGGACGGCAATCCGGACCCGGTGGCATCCGGGCGTGACGTGCGCGAAACCTTTGCACGCATGGCAATGAACGATGAGGAAACCGTGGCACTGGTGGCCGGTGGCCACACCTTCGGCAAGGCCCACGGTGCCGGCGACCCGAAGCTGGTAGGCCCGGAACCGGAAGCCGCCCCGATCGAGGAACAGGGCCTGGGCTGGATCAACAAGTTTGGCACCGGCAAAGGCGTGCACACCACCACCAGCGGCATCGAAGGTGCCTGGAAACCCAACCCGACAACCTGGGACAACGGCTACTTCGATACATTGTTCGGTTATGAGTGGGAACTCACCAAGAGCCCGGCCGGCGCGCACCAGTGGGTAGCGAAGAATGTGAAGCCCGAACACATGATTCCGGATGCACATGATCCTTCGAAAAAACACCCGCCGATGATGACCACGGCCGATCTGAGCTTGCGCTTCGACCCGATCTACGAGCCGATTGCCCGCCGCTTCCACAAGGATCCGGCCGCATTTGCCGATGCGTTTGCGCGTGCCTGGTTCAAGCTCACGCACCGCGACATGGGGCCGAAGTGCCGCTACCTTGGCCCGGAAGTGCCAGAAGAAGACCTGATCTGGCAGGATCCGATTCCGGTCGTGAATCACCCGCTGGTCAGCGCCAGGGATGTGGCTGAACTCAAGGCAAAAGTGCTGGCATCCGGCCTGAGTACGGCAGAACTGGTCTATACCGCCTGGTCTGCGGCGGCAAGCTTCCGTGGTTCGGACAAGCGCGGCGGCGCCAACGGTGCACGCATCCGCCTGGCCCCGCAGAAGGATTGGGCGGTGAACCAGCCAGCGCAACTGGCCAAGGTATTGGGTGTGCTTGAAAAGATCCGGCAGGATTTCAATGCCGCGGCACTAGAGGAAAAGAAAGTATCGCTGGCCGATCTGATCGTGCTTGCGGGTTCTGCCGCAGTTGAAGCTGCCGCCAGGTCGGCGGGGTTCAGCATCGAAGTGCCATTTGCACCGGGCCGTATGGATGCCACCCAGGAACTCACCGATGCGGATTCGTTCGCGCCGCTGGAGCCGCAAGCCGATGGTTTCCGCAACTATCAAAAGGCGGTTTATCGCATCCCGGCCGAGGAACTGCTGATCGACAAGGCCCAACTACTCACGCTCTCTGCCCCGGAAATGACCGTGCTGGTCGGCGGTTTGCGCGTGCTGGGTGCCAACTACGGGGGATCAAAAGACGGTGTATTCACCCTGCGTGCCGGCCAGCTGACGAACGACTTCTTCGTCAATCTGCTCGACATGGGCACGGTGTGGCGCCCGATCGACGATTCAGCGCAGCGCTTCGAGGGCCGCGACCGCAGCACTGGCGCAGTGAAGTGGACCGGCAGCCGCGTTGATCTCATTTTCGGCTCTAACTCCCAACTGCGTGCGCTGGCCGAGGTCTATGCGCAGGACGATGCCAAGGAGAAATTTGTGCGCGACTTCATCACCGCCTGGGTCAAGGTGATGAATCTGGATCGATTTGATCTGATGTAGGATCGATAGGCTTGAATACCACTCAGGCTTATATCAACTAAAAGAACGCCACCGATTACGGTGGCGCTCTTTTTAAAGCGAGCGGATCAAACCAGTGTCAGGCTTTGCCCCACGCAATCAATCCGATAGCGATAATCGCCAGTCCAACTGCTAAACGATTCAAGCGCGAGAGCCGCTCGCCGAAAGCGAACACACCCACCAGCGTTCCCAGCACCACCACACCGATATTCATGCTGGCAAACACCACGGCCGGCTGGCCCGGCAAGGCTCGGTGCGCCTGAACATAAAACAGGATATTGCCGAAGTTGATCGTGCCCAGCAGCAGCCCGGCGGCAAGGCCTTTCCCGGTCAAGGCGCCCTGCCCGCGCACAGCACGGATGATCAGCCAGCCCAGCATGCCGACAAAGGCCAGGCCAAAGCTGACCTGCAGCGAGGCGGCAAACGGTGTGCCGGCAGCGGCGATGTGCTTGAGCATTACATCAACCAGCGCAAAACCGGCCCAGACAGTCAGCAGTACCGGCCAGGCCCGCCCCGTTTCTTCACCGCCGCCAACCTGTGGCCGCCACAGGATACCGACCACGGCAAAGAGCCCCAGCGCGAGTCCGGCCAGTTTCAAGCCGCTGGCGGTTTCTCCAAAAAACAGAAAAGCCGCCAGCAGCGACAGCAACAATGAAAGGCGCTGGGCGATGTCGGTCAGGACGATGCCGGCCCGGCGCACACTGGCCGAGAGCACGATAAACAGGGTGGGCAGCACGAAGGCCAGGCCCAACAGCGAGGGCCAGGGGGCACCAGGTGCATTCAGACTATCCAGCGAGGGTTTAAGCAGAAACCAGCACCAGACGGACGCAGCCAGATAATTCCAGCCAATGGCCTGCACGGTATCAATGTCATAACGACGCGCGAGCTTGAGCAATACGGCAACCAGCACACTGCAGCTGGCGGCAAGAAGAACATAGTGCATGGATGGATTCCGGCGGAGCAAAGCCGGCATTTTCCATTAGGCCACGAGTACGCTCAAGCAGAGGATAAACCGGCATCAGATCAGGGAGCGAACCGGGTGCAATCCCTTGAGGGTACAACAATTTACGCAAGTCATATCGATTGAAAATCCGTCAGCCCAACCCAAACTGCACTGCATTGCCACAAACAAGACGGAATGCAAACCATGTCAAAGCTGCTGGAAAAACTGCAATGGCGCTATGCTGCAAAAAAAATGAACCCGGCCAAGGCCGTACCCCAGGACAAGATTGACCGTATTCTGGAAGCTGTACGACTGACCGCCAGTTCCAGTGGCTTGCAGCCGTATGAAGTCATTGTGGTCACCAACCAGGCCTTGCGCGAACAGATCAAGCCGCATGCCTGGAACCAGAACCAGATCACGGACTGTTCGCACCTATTGGTCTTTGCTGCCTGGGATAACTACACACCGGAACGCATCAACACGATGTTTGATCTTGTCAACGAAGAACGCGGCTTCAAGAATGAAGGTTGGGAAGCCTATCGCCAGAAACTGCTGGCGGCTTACCCCCCGCGCGATGCCGAAACCAATTTCCAGCATGCAGCCCGCCAGGCCTATATCGGGCTGGGAACGGCACTGATTGCCGCTGCGGATGAAGAAGTCGACAGCACGCCGATGGAAGGATTCGATCCGGACAAGGTCGACGAAATTCTGGGTCTGCGTGCGCGCGGACTGCGTTCGGTGGTCATGTTGCCGCTGGGGTTCCGCGAACCAGAAGGAGACTGGCTGGTAACACTGAAAAAGGTCCGCCGTCCGCGCGAGCAGTTCGTAGTCGAAATGAAATAATCTGCATTGATTGCAAAGCAGGTCAACGCCACCGCAAAGCCGGTGGCGTTTTCATATCCGGCATGGGATCGAATACCCATGACCGATCCAGGCTATGCGCCATCTGCCTATTTTTTGTGCATCCACTTTTTATTACTATGCATCAACAGTTTGGCAGCTTTATCCACAGGGTGTGCACATAACGGCCCACGAAATGCGTGAGCAAGTGCGGATAACGCAATCAACACCCGGGAAACACTCTGCCACCCATCAAACTGCCGTGCAGTTCGCACCGCGCACCAGCCCAACTGCGAGTACCATGGCGGGCTTCGTCTTTTTGATTGATCCAACAGGAATGCTTATGAACGAAACACTAACCCCCGATGAACTGGAAGCGCTAGTTGAAATTGGCCCCGGCCCAAGCAGCAAGAAGGTCACGCCGAAAGTAGCCAAGCATGCCAAGCATTTGCTCGGGCTCAAGCTGATCACCTTCGTGCGCGATGGGCGTGTCACCATCACCGATGCTGGTCGGCAAACACTGTTCCTGAAAAAATGTATCGATGGCCTGCGCAAGATCGCTGCCAATCCTGCAGCGGTGTTGAATCCGGAAGTCATGGCATTTCTGGCCAAGAAGGGCCACATTGCCCCCCGGGCAGAGGGCGGTTACAGCATTACCACCAAAGGCCAGGAATCTCTGGCCGATATTGATGCCCACCAGTAATAGGCGCGCAGGATCAATCGTCCTTTACCCTGCTGCGCAATGCCTTGGTCTGGCTGCGTTGGGTCTTGCCCTCCAGCCGGCGGCGGCGGGATGCCAGCGTGGGCCGGGTAGCATGCCGGGGTTTCGGGGTATGCATCACGCTTTCTATCAGGTCATACAAGCGCAACAGCGCATCGGCCCGGTTCTGTTCCTGGCTGCGTGATTGCTGCGCCTTGATCACCACCACGCCCTCGCGCGTAATGCGCTGATCGCTCAGTGCCAGCAAGCGCTGCTTGTAGATGTCCGGCAACGAGGATTTGCCGATATCGAAGCGCAGATGCACGGCACTGGATACCTTGTTCACATTCTGGCCACCCGCTCCCTGCGCCCGGATGGCGCTGAACTCGATTTCATTTTCCGGAATGGTGAAGTCGTGCATGGCAGGTCTGCGATTTTGATCAAGCGATCATGGTAACGCACTCGGCCCTGCAATCGCCCATTTTTTAATCAGACAAATAATTCGGCGCACAATCAAAGACTTGGGAAATCCATCCACAGGACATGCACACAGGCACCCACGGTTTTCGTGGGTAAGTGGATAACATCACTCAGAACAGGTTCACAGAACCCGGCTCATCCTGAAGTACGGTACCTCCGCCTTGTAGAAGCGCGCCCCTTCCGGGCACAGGCCAAAGCGCGCATAGAATTCCAGCGCCGATTCGCGCGCATCGCACCAGAAATGCGTCATGCCCTGCAGACTGGCAAACGAGAGCGCATGATTCAGCAAGGCGCTGCCGATGCCCTGGCGCTGATACTCGGCCAGCGTGGCAAACTTGCGCAGGCGTGCGCTGTTACCTTCGACAAATACCGAAGCGACTCCGACCAGATGACCATCGATCATGGCACCGAAATGCCAGGCCTGTTCATCGCCCTCAAGCCTGCAGAAGGCTTCTGGTTTGTCGGGCCACAATACCTGATGGCGGATTGGGAGCGTTTCGCGCCAGTGAATGGGGGTGATCTGCATGCAAATTCCTGGTTGCACCAAGGGAAAACTGTACAAGCTTACCGAAAGCTCCGCCGGAATGTGAAAGGTCACACCGTTCAAAAAATCCGGCGGGCAACAAGCGTGGGATAATTTGTCCAAGATCAAGACAGCAACCACCGAAGATACCGCCGCACCATGCCAGAAGAAAACACGACTGCTTCCGAAAAGGCTGCCAAACAGTGGCTGCGCGATCTGGCCACGCTATCGCGCCCTTGGGCGAGCCTGGCTGTTCTGGCTGGCCTGTTGCAAGGGCTGGCCATCATCGCCCAGTGCGGGTTGCTGGCTTACCTGCTCAATGCGCTGATCATGCAGCAAGCTAGCCTGACGGACCTGTCCCTGCCCTGGCTGGCCCTGCCACTGGCATTCGCGCTGCGTGCACTGGCCAGCTGGGCCAGGGATGAGGCCGGCAGCCGTGCTTCTGCACAGGTCCGCACGTGCTTGCGCGAACAGTTGCTGGATCGGGTACATGCGTTGGGACCAGCATGGCGTGCCACACAGGCCGGCGGCGCCCTGGTGTCGAAACTGCTGGAACAGGTCGATGCGCTCGATGGCTATCTGGCACGCTACCGTCCACAGATGATCCTGGCCGGCGCCATGCCGCTGATGATCCTGATCGCGGCCTTCGCCTTCAACTGGGCGGCAGGGTTGATCCTGCTGCTGACTGCGCCCCTGATTCCCCTGTTCATGGCACTGGTGGGCATGGGGGCAAAAGCCCGCCAGACCCGCCAGTTGCAGGCGCTCTCGCGCATGAGCGGGCATTTTCTCGATCTGGTGCGCGGCATGAGCAGCCTGCGTCTGGTCGATGCGCATCATGCCCAGACGCCCAGGGTTGCGGCAGTCGCGGAAGATTTTCGTATCCGCACCATGAGCGTGCTGCGGCTTGCGTTCCTGTCGTCGTCGGTGCTGGAGTTCTTTACCTCGGTCGCGATTGCGCTGACTGCGGTGTATTTCGGTTTCAGCCTCTTGGGTGTATTGCAGTTTGGCGAGTGGCGCGGGATGGTCGGACTGGGCTCGGCGTTTTTCATCCTGCTGCTTGCCCCCGAGTTTTACTGGCCATTGCGCGAACTGGGCACGCACTACCATGCCCGCGCCGAAGCACTGGCCGCTGCCGGACAATTGATCCCTATCCTGCAAGCCTCCTCACCACAACCCGCCGGCGGCAAGATTATGCCCGCCGATTCGGCACCGGCGATCCATTTCGAACAGGTGACTTTCAGCCATATCCCCGGCATACCGGTACTGGATGGCATCAGCCTCGATATTACTGCCGGTGAAAAACTCGCCGTGATCGGTGCCAGCGGCACAGGCAAAACCACGCTGCTACGCCTCGTGCTGGGCCAGCTTGCGCCGAGTGCTGGCGGCATCCGCATTGATGACACAGATCTGGCCGAACTGGATCTGCTTGCCTGGCGCGAACGCATCGGCTGGATGAGCCAACATCCGCGCCTGATCGCGGCCAGCCTGGCCGACAATCTGCGTGTGGCGCGGCACGATGCTGATGATGCCGCCCTGCTGCAGGCGCTGAATTTTTCCGGATTGCGGGATTGGTACGCCAGCCTGCCGCAGGGGCTGGCCACGCCACTTGGCGAAGGTGGCCGGCAGCTGTCGGGCGGGCAATTGCGCCGGCTGGCGCTCGCGCGTGTCTGGTTGCGTGATGCCACGCTACTGTTGCTGGATGAGCCTACGGCCAGCCTCGATCATGAAACCGAGACCATCATCATGGCCGGGCTGGCCACGCTGTGCACCGGCCGCACCGTGATCATGCTCACGCATCGCGCTGCGCCATTGGTACTGATGGACCGCATCGTACTGCTGCAGCATGGCCGGATTGCCGCCAGCGCGGATTCGCTGACCGGGCCAATTGCAGCATTCTTTGCCGCGGAGGGCGAGGCATGAAAACGCAAAGCCCGCTTGCCACCCTGCTGCCATTCCTGCGCCTGATGCTGCCGCACTGGCGCTGGATCCTGCTGGGCGGATTGCTCACGCTGGCAAGCTTTATCGCTGGGCTTGGCCTGCTCGGCACCTCAGGCGGATTCCTGGCCGCCACCGCACTGGCGGGCACCTCCGCCGTCACGGCGCAAACCTTCAATTACTACCTGCCGGCAGCGAGCGTGCGCTTTTTTGCCATGTTCCGCACCGTCAGCCGCTGGTGCGAACGCGTAGTCACGCACGAGGCCACCTTCCGCCTGATCGGTGGACTGCGCGTGTGGCTGTACCGCCATCTGGCGAACCTGTCGCCCTTGCAACTAGGCAGCTTTCATGGCGCGGACCTGCTCAACCGGCTCACTCGCGACATCGATGCGCTGGACAACCTCTACCAGCGACTGATCCTGCCCGCGCTGACGGCGTGGGTCTGCCTGCTGATCCTGGGTGGCGTGCTGGCAGCACAGGCCAGCGTTCTGCTCTGGCCCTGGCTGATTCTCGTGATCCTCGCGCTGATCGTCCTACCGCGGATGGCATGGCAAGCCGGCGCTGGCCTGACCCCACGGCTGGTGCAAAGCCAGGCCACGCTGCGCCGCGATCTGCTCGATGCCGTGGACGGACTGGAAGACCTGGCGCTGCATGCGCCGGCATGGAGCAGCCAACGCTGGCAGGTGCTGATACACGATACCGCACGCGTCGCGGATCAGCTGCGTCAGCAGCGCATCGCTGCCACGCTGCGCGCCATCTTGCTGTTTGCGGTCGGATTGCAGGTCTGGGCCGTCATCGGCCTGATCGCGCTTTTACCCGTGCAAACCATGCCAAGCGGGATTTGGATCGCGGTACTGGTCATGCTGTGTCTGGGTGTGCTGGAAGTCATCCAGCAACTGCCACAAGCCTGGCTTGATCTGCCGGGCACTGTCGCCAGCGCGTCACGGCTGCTGCACATCGCCCATACTCCGCCGGCACCGGCATTTGTCGCCCAAGGACCACAGCCGGGGGGCTCTGCACTGACACTGGAACAACTCCACTTCGCCCACGATCCTGCACAACCCGTCCTGCAAGGCATCAGCCTGCGGATAGAAGCCGGCGAACATGTGGCCCTGCTGGGACCAAGCGGTTGCGGCAAGACCACGCTGATGCACCTGATTGCCCGCCTGATCGATCCGGACCAGGGCCGGATTCGCCTGGGCGATGTCCCGGTGACCGCACTGGATGAACCCACCCTGCGCCGCCACATTGCCTGTTGTCCGCAGGATACCTGGCTCTTCACCGCCTCACTGGCCGACAACCTGCGTCTGGCCGATCCGCATGCCAGCGACGGACAACTGTGGCAGATGCTGGATCTGGTCGGACTGGGCGACAAGGTACGCGGCTGGCCCGCAGGGTTGCAGACCTGGATCGAGGAACAGGGTACCAGCCTTTCCGGGGGCGAGCGCCGCCGGCTCGGTCTGGCGCGTACCCTGTTACGTCATGCACCGATCGTCTTGCTCGATGAGCCCACGGAAGGGCTCGATCCAGCATCGGAAACCGCGCTGGTCGATGCCATCCGCACCCACCTGCGTGGCAAAACCCTGATCTGGGTCACGCATCGCGCAGCCGGCATCGCCGGATTTGATCGCATACTGGAAATGGAAGAAGGACGGCTGTTGCCGGAGAAGCCAGTTTCACCCAAGGAGCGCTGAATGTCATCGTTACTACAACTGCACGCCATCCGGCTGAACGGCCAAGAAGAAGACCTTGCCCGCTATGCCGGCCAGGTGATTCTGGTGGTCAACACCGCAAGCCAGTGCGGCTTCACTCCGCAATATGCCGGGCTGGAGACGCTATACCAAAAATACCGCGATCAGGGTTTTGTGATTCTCGGATTTCCCTGCAACCAGTTCGGCCAGCAGGAGCCGGGCGATGCCGGCGAGATCGCGCAGACCTGCCAGATCAACTACGGCGTGACTTTTCCGATGTTTGCCAAGGTGGATGTCAACGGCACGCAGGCACATCCGCTGTTCCGGCAGTTGACCACTATGCTGCCCGGCTGGTTTGGCCGCAGCATCCGCTGGAACTTCACCAAGTTCCTGATCGGGCGCGATGGCACGCCACGGCGCCGCTTTGCACCGATCACCAAACCCGAAGCGATTGACGCCCATATCCGCGCGGCACTGCAACGATAAGATTCGTCCAAATGCTCCACGAAAACCGTGAGTGACCGTGTGGGCGTCATGTGGATAACAAACCCAACCCATTGATATGGCTAGACATTTCATGCCAGATCAAAAATTGAGCAATACTGCCACAAACAGCCGTTGGACGCCGATTACGGCGTCACGGCAAGATCGCAAAGGTTCTCAGGCAAAGGTATCGATGGCGTTGCCGAGCGTTTCCCAGGCTTCCTTCACGGCATCCACGCCATCATCAACAACCTCTTCCACCGTCAGGGCGACAGATTTCACTGTCGTTTCCACCGTGTCATATGCATCACTGACCGCCTCGCCAACGGTTTCAGCACCTTCTTCAATTTCGTTGAACGCGTTACTGAAGCTATCCCTGATCGCAGGCCAGTAGCTGCTGGCGTTGCTGATTGAACTGATACTGGACATATCCCGTCTCCTTGGCTCCCATGGAACATGTCCTTATCTTACCGCTGTCGCTTCATCAGCAAGGCGGTGTACCGCCCACAAACAGGTAAAGCTGCATCAGTTTGAGTAAAGGTTTGTCAAGACGCCGCAATCCGCGGAAAGGCCACGCCCTCGGCATCAAACAACAGGCTATTTTTTACCGGGAAAGCGAGCGCCACTTCGGCCCCCTGCTCCGGATAATCCGTACCGGCCTTGAGCTTGACACAGACTTTTTCCTCAACGCCCGGCAGGCTCACATACACATGTACCATGTCGCCCAGATGCTCCAGACGATGCACCGAGCCACTCACAGTTTCATCCTGATCCGTTTCAGCCAGGCGCACATGTTCCGGGCGCAATCCGAAAATCACCTTGTCACCGACCTGAGCGCGCCGGGCATCAACCGCAGCCTGCACCACCAAGCCATCGGCCAGCTGCACGGCCGCAAGCTTGTCATCGGTTTCGACCAGGCTTGCCGTGACCAGGTTGATGCGTGGCGTGCCAAAGAAACCAGCAACGAAAGTGTTGGCCGGGCTTTCATACAACTCAACCGGCCGCCCCATCTGCTGCACCACGTGATCATTGATCACCACGATACGCTCGCCCAATGTCATGGCCTCGGTCTGATCATGCGTGACATACAGCATGGTGGCCTTGAGTTTTTCGTGCAGCTCCTTCAGTTCCATGCGCATCTGCGCGCGCAATGCCACATCAAGATTGGAAAGCGGTTCATCGAACAGGAAGACCTTGGGATCACGCACCATGGCACGACCAATGGCTACCCGTTGCTTTTCACCGCCGGAAAGCTGGGCCGGCCGGCGATCAAGCAGATGTGTCATTTGCAGCATCTGTGCTGCGGCATTGACCTTTTCCCGGATCGCACTCTTGCTCAGACCACTGATTTTCAGTGGGAAACCGATATTGTCGGCCACGGTCATGTGCGGATAGAGCGACAGCGACTGGAATACCATGGCGATCGAACGCTTGGCGGGCGGCAGTTTGTTGACATTTTCGCCACCAATCAGGATATCGCCGCTTTCCTGCTCTTCCAGACCTGCGATCAAGCGCAGGATAGTTGTCTTGCCGCAGCCGGACGGACCGATCAGCACCACAAACTCACCATCGGGAAAGTCGAGATTGATATCCCGCAGCACTTCGGTTTTACCAAACTTCTTGTTGATGTTCTTCAGCGATACGGTTGCCATGCAAAATCCTGTATGTCAAAAAGGACAAGGGAAGCGACGGATTATAAACGCCTGACAGCCAGGCGGTTGCCGTGATTGAGACGGTGTTTCAAAGTTTCAGTTCCGCGACCAGGGCAAAGTAATCGCTACGAAACCAGGAATGCGTCAACTCCACCGCCACACCGCTATCCAGGTAACCGATACGGGTCAGATGCAACATTGCCGTCCCTGGTGGCAACTCCACGTGACCAGCCAGCTCTTCGGTCAGGTTAGCCGCCCCGATGTGCTGTGTCGCGCGTACCACTCCCAGTTCGGAATTACGCAGAAATTCATACAGAGAAGCCTTCACAGCCTGAGGATCTGGCGCCAATTCGTGTGGCAATGCGGTACGCTCCAGACCAATCACTACGTCATCAGCCATGCGCGCGCGCAGCAAGCGGGTAACGCGGCTATTGTGCGGAAGATTCAGATGCTGCATTTCCTCGGCATTGGCAAATGCCACCTCGCGCGACAACCAGTGTGAGCCAGGCCGGAAACCACGCTGCTTGATCATCTCGGACAAGTGGGTAAAACGAGCCAGCGGCTGCTCCATGCGTGGCGTGATATAGGAACCAGAACCAGGACGTCGCTGGATACGGCCTTCCTGCTCCAGCACATCGAACGCCTTGCGTGCCGTAACACGCGAAATGCCAAATGCATCGACCAATTCACGTTCCGACGGTAATGGCTGGTTTGCCAGCCAATAACCAGCCTGGATTGCCATGGCCAGCTTGTTGGCAATCTGCAAATACAAGGGGGTTGGAATAGATGGATCTGGCTGCAGCACAGAAAGTTTTTTGAGGTTCATGCGAGGCTTTACTGCTGGTCGGCAGCGGAAAAACGGTTATGAAGAAAGAGGATTTCATCATACCTTACCGGCATGGCTGCAATAAGACTTGGAACATCATGCTCATAAAATGAGGCATGGTGCACAAAGCAAAACCCCCAGCCTTTTGAGCTGGGGGTTTTTAAGGGGAGTCTGGCGATGACCTACTTTCACACAGGCAATCTGCACTATCATCGGCGCTGAGGCG
>NZ_JBVVOL010000043.1:0-13947 GCF_055810895.1 Formivibrio sp. oc-25
ATTGGGTTGTCGGGATTATCTCAGCCTATGCCAGACCCCGTTTTGATTGGGGTCGTTCCTTTTTCACCACCCTGTTATATGTATCAGTGATAAATAATGGAATGAATTTTTAAGGATTTAAATTTTTATCCAGGCTGGAGCTGAAATTGGGATTTTGCCTAAAAAATGGCTAAAGTAAAAATTCATTCCACCAATTGGTTCGAGATAGCGACTATTAGAAAGTGCTCCAGCATCCACAGGCCGGAAGCCGATTGAGTGGACTAATTCAGATACAGCAGTTTTGGCGTAAGGATCATCACCGGCAATAAAGACTTGCAATATCTCACCCTGACGAGATTCCGGTATTAGTATTTGTGCAAGTGCTAACAGCTGCGCAAAGATCGTATTGAATGCCTTCACCACCTGAGCTTGTGGTGCCAATTTTTGGATCTCCTCAGCCGCTGAGGTGGTATGACCGATGACAAGCTCCTTGTAATCCGGGTTGACCGGATTGGAGATGTCAACGATTACTTTGCCAGCCAAGCTATCTATTTGCTTGATGACATCTGCAGCAGCAGCGAACGGCAAAGCCAAGATAACAAGATCAGCAAATTTCACTGCATCGGGAATACCACCGCCAACTGCGCCATGGCCGACTTTGTCCGCCAATGCGACAGCTTTCATCACATCACGAGCGCCAATACGTATTTCGTGCTCGGTGGTGGCAAAAATTGCAGCCAAGCCTGCACCCATCCTGCCCGTTCCGATGATGGCAACTTTCATTGCTTTTCCATGTTAAATGAGTAAATACATGGATTTTAAAACTTGAATATCATTGGGATAAATGGCCAAAACAACTCATTACTTGAAATGAAATATTTCAAATTGACAAGCTGTTAAGTATTGGCGCGTTTACAAGATCGTGGCATTGGGGGCCATTTCTACTGCTTGGCATTCAGACCAGGAGATGTTGGCATCTGTCACAGAACAGGTAATTCCAATAAATGCATATTACCCACGCAGATGACTTCAGGGTAAATGCTGCTTCCCAGCAACAAAAATATCAAAATCATTAGGTGCCAGCGGCCGCGAAAACAAATAACCCTGGCAATGATCAATCCCCAGTTTATTCAGAAAATCGGCCTGCGCTCGTGTCTCGACACCCTCGGCAACCGTCGAGAGATTCAGTGCACCTGCCAGGGCGCCGATGGCGGCGGTAATCGCATTGGCATCGGCATTATCCGGTGTGTAACGCACAAAGGAAGCGTCGATTTTCAGCGTATCGAGGGGGAACTGGCGCAAGTAGGAGAGCGATGAGTAGCCGGTACCGAAGTCATCGAGCGAGAGTGCGACACCCAAAGACTTGAGTTCACGCATGCGGCCAGCCGTTGCGGTCGGGTCGTCAGCCACGGCGGATTCGGTCAGTTCGATTTCCAACTGTGCCGGGTTTATTTCCGCAGCTGAAAGTGCTGTTTGCACACGTAGCGCCACGTCCGGCTGCTGAAAATCCAGCGAGGAAAAATTGACCGCAACGCTGAAGCCGTGCCCGGCATAAGGCCGGATGGCCGCGAGGCTTTGCGCCAAGACCCAGTCGGTAATCTGCCGGATTTGTCCGGTGCGCTCGGCAATCGGGATGAATTCGGCTGGCGAGACAAATCCCAACTGGGCATCGTGCCAGCGCACCAAGGCTTCGGCGCCGACAACCCGTTCGCGGCCAAGATCAAGCTTGGGTTGCAACGCAAGGCGCAGCGCATTCTCTTCCACGGCATGGCGCAGGCGCGTTTCGATCAGCAACTCCCGCTGCAGTCGCTCGGCCAGCGTGGAGGTAAACGAAAGGATGCCGCCACAGCCCTGATTCACGCGCTCGCAGGAAGCCATGGCTTCGCGAAAACGATTTTCAAAAGTGCCAGAGGCGGTGGAAATGCCAATCTTGGCAACGACTTCCAGCACCATGCCGGCATAGGGAATCGGCACATTAATAGCACGCTGGCAGGCTTGCGCGAATGCCGGTGCATCACCGTGAACCAGCAGCGAGAATGAGGCTTCGCCCACACGCGCCAGAACCACTTCGTCACCATGATCCGAACAACATTTCTGAAGCCGTTCGGCGGCAGATAGCAATATCTGCTTACCCGCCTGCCGACCTTGCGCCGCGACCGCACGGAAAAAACCATGCAATTGCAGATACAGGCATGTCGTGTGATTGGTTGCCGCATGCAATTCGGTCCAAGCGCGCAATCCCCGGTAATTGAGCAGGCCCGTATCGTCGTCGTGGGTGGCCAGGCGTTGAAGTTCGTCAAGATGGAATTGGCGCTCGGTCATATCCCGCACAAAGCCGGTGAAGAATCGCTGCCCTTCCAGGGTGAAGCTGGAGATGCCCACTTCGACGGGGAACTGCGTCCCGTTCTTGCGTTCGGCCAGCAGCAGTTGGCCATTGCCGAGGATATGCGACACGCCACGGCTGGGATTGAAGTTGTGCAGGTAATCGTCATGCTGACTCTTGTGGGGTGCGGGCACGATGCAGGAAATATTGCGCCCGAGGAATTCCTCCCGCGACCAGCCGAACATACGCGAGGCCGCCGAATTGACGTCGACGATGCAGCCGTCGTGTCGGATGGTAAAGGTTGCATCCAGACTGGTTTCCAGAATGGCTGCCGTAATCGTCTGATCGTAAGGGAACATTGCCCGGTCCTTATGCTGCTATCGATAGCGCCTGCGTTTGTCGGCGTTATTGGAGCGCACTTTGATCAAAAAAACCAATCGATTTTGTCCTGGCAGAAAATTCGATTTCGACTGGATTCAGCGGCCTAATCCGTTTCTCAGTCCGAAAGATGCACTGGCTCAATTCGCGCCTCTTCCATGAGGATATTCCAAATCCAGCTGCGGACCTGCCGGTACGATACCCGTCGGGTTGATCATGGTGTGGCTGCGGTAGTAGTGCGTTTTGACATGGCTCAGGTTGAGTGTTTGGGCGATACCCGGCCATTGATACAGCTCTCGTGTATAAGCCCACAGATTCGGATAATCCACGAGGCGCTTGATATTGCATTTGAAATGGCCGTAATACACAGCATCAAAACGGATTAGCGTGGTAAACAAGCGCCAATCCGCTTCGCTAATGCGCTCGCCGAGCAAGTAGCGCTGCTTGGTCAATCGCGTCTCAAGCTGTTCCAAGGTTTCAAACAATTGCCGGACGGCTTCCTCATACGCGTTCTGGCTCGTGGCAAAA
The DNA here is from genome assembly GCF_055810895.1 of Formivibrio sp. oc-25. NCBI lineage: Bacteria > Pseudomonadati > Pseudomonadota > Betaproteobacteria > Neisseriales > Chitinibacteraceae > Formivibrio > Formivibrio sp. oc-25. The sequence goes on from NZ_JBVVOL010000043.1 coordinate 3,209, forward strand.
CCGGCCCGGTAGACGCCGTTGTTGATGCGCTCGTAAATCAGCGCATTCAGCGCATCGATCTCAGGGCGCAGCATCTCTGGATAGAAATCGCCTGCCCGCGCGCCCACGGCATCGAAGGCAGAATTGAACATGCGGATGATGTCAGAAGATTCGTTGCTGACGATCGTATTGCGCTGCTTATCCCATAGCACGGGCACCGTAACCCGCCCGGTGTAGTCTGGCTTGGCGCGCAGGTAGATCTGGTGGAGGTATTGGCTCTGGAACAGCGGATCGGCGATCACACCGTCGGCCTGCTCAAACGACCACCCGTGTTCTCCCATATAGGGATTGACCACCGAAACCGAAATGAGCGTTTCAAGCCCCTTGAGTGCACGTAAAATCAAGGTGCGATGTGCCCAAGGGCAGGCCAGCGAAACATACAGATGATAGCGTCCCGGCTCGGCAACAAATCCGCCTTCGCCCGTCGACCCACGGTGACCGTCTGCAGTGACCCAGTTGCGATACTGGGCGTCGGAGCGGACGAAATATCCACCCGAAGATGCTGTGTCGTACCAGCGATCGATCCACTCGCCATTAATAAGCAGCCCCATCATTAGCTCTTAAGGAAGATCGAACAGCAAGGCTTCCACCTGGCTCGATGCCGCAAGCTCAAGCAGCTTTTCACCTGTAATGGTTGCACCGTCTCCGGCCGACATTTCCCGGCCGTTGATTTCAAGTTTCCCCCGGGCTACATGCAGGTAATAGGTGCGCTCGCTTGCCAGCGGGAAATGCTGGGTTTCATTTTCCAACGATACCTTATAAAGACAGGCATCCTGATGGATTTGCAGTGATCCATCCCGTCCATCCGGCGAGACAAGCAACTGGATGCCACGTGTTCCCGCAAAGTTCTTTTGATCGTAGCTAGGGGTAATGCGGGTTACCTGGGGTTGCACCCATATTTGCAGGAAATGCAGCCCTTCGCTCGTGGAGGGATTGAATTCGCTATGCGCAATACCGGTACCTGCGCTCATGACCTGGACTTCACCCGCACGGAGGGTGGTGTGGAATCCCATGCTGTCCTTATGTTCAATCGCCCCTTCTAGGATATAGCTGATGATCTCCATATTGCGATGGGGATGGGTATCGAATCCGCTTCCGGGCTGGACCCGGTCATCGTTGATCACGCGCAGCACCGATACACCCATGTGCCGGGGATCATAGTAGTCGGCGAAGGAAAAGGTGTGCCAACTATCCAGCCAGCCTTGGTGGGCATGACCGCGTTCGTGTGCGAGTCGTAAAACCATCATGATGCAAATCTCCGAGGTGCAAAGAGGTGCCTATGGCAACCTCTGAACGGGTTACTGTTTGTTTTTGGTAAGCGCACTGTCGATGGACAGGCTCCCGGCGCCGCTGATGAGCAAGGACACCGACACTGCCAGTAGTGACAGCGCAAATTCATATCCGTTATTGCTCATGAAGAGTCCGTTCGAAATATGAACCGTGAACATGGCTACCAGCATGGTGAATGCCAGGATCGCGGAAGCTGGTCGCACCAGCAGGCCGATCAAGAGGGCGATGCCGCCAAAAAATTCGGCGCTGCCTGCCAGCAAGGCCATCAGGTACCCGGCAGGCAGACCCAGCGAAGCCATGAATTTGCCGGTACCCTCCAGACCATACCCGCCAAAGACACCAAACAGCTTCTGTGCGCCGTGTGCAATGAAGATGATGCCGACGGGGATGCGCAGCACCAGCGGGGCCAAACCGGCAGATGAGGCAAGGATCTGTTTGCAAAATGGGTTGTTCATGATGTGTTCTCCAGTGGTTTATCAGTGTGGCTGATTGATGTATTGCATTTTAAATAGCGGCGATGTGAAAAAATAACGGATATTATTGAAATTATTGTTCAATAAATTTGATGATATGTACTCTCCGCTCACTCTTGATGCCCTCCGGGTCTTGGATGCCATTGATCGCAAGAAAAGCTTTGCTGCGGCCGCAGACGAACTGTTTCGTGTGCCTTCGGCGCTGTCCTACACCATCAACAAATTGGAAGAAGAACTGGGGGTCAAACTGTTCGATCGCAGCAAGCAGCGCGCGGTACTGACGCCAGTTGGTCACCTGGTTCTTGAGCAGGGGCGCCATATCCTGCGCGCGACAGAGGAACTGACCCTGTTAGCCAAGGCTGCAGCGGATGGTTGGGAGGTTGAACTCAAGATCGCGATCGATAGCGCACTCGACTTCACGACAGTTTATGCGCTGGTGCGTGAATTTCAGGCAGAACAGAAGCGAACGGAAATACGACTGATCGAAGAGGTTCTTGGCGGGACTTGGGATGCCCTGGATTCGGGACGTTGCGATCTGGTGATCGGCGCAGCAGGTGAGCCGCCATCCAGTGGCTTTGCCACTCACATCCTGGGTCAGGTAGAGTTTGTTTTCGCTGTCTCGAAAGACCACCCGCTCAATGCGCGGCCCCAGCCGCTGACTTCGAGTGACCTACGAGAGGCCACCATGGTGGTGGTGGCCGACAGTTCCAGACATTTACCCGCTCGATCATCAGGTCTGCTAGATGGCAGCACGCGGATTGTGGTGCCCACGATTGAGCAGAAAATTGCCGCACAGCGGCAGGGTCTAGGGGTGGGCTACCTGCCGCTGTATCGTATCCAGCAGGAACTGGCCGCGGGAACATTGAATATTTTGGCGTTAGAAGAACAGCGTATTCATCAGCCCATCTCGGTCGCGTGGCGTCATTCCAACAAGGGCAAAGCGCTCAAGTGGTTTGTGAATCGCTTGCAGGGGATGCATTTCGACAACCATCGAGGACTGATATCAAATCTGGCCGAATGACTGGCGCAGAAATTCAATAAACAAGCGCACACGGGCTGGCGTGAATTGACGTGATGGCCTGACGCAATACAAGCCGAAGGGTTCCGGACTGAAGTCCGACAGCACCTGACGCAAGCGCCCATCCGCGACGGCATCCGCGACCACGAATCGCGGCAACAGGGTGATCCCCATACCCTGGATGACGCCTTCCTTCAGCACCTCGGCATTATTGGCCGAGAGTGCGCCTTTGATCTCGATCGTCTCGATCGCCTCCCCCAACACGGAACGCCATTCGTCGCGCAGACTGACCAGACTGTAGTGCAGGCAGCAGTGGCGCTTCAGGTCTTCAGGCTGCAGCGGCTCCCCCCTGGCGGCCAGATAGTCGGGCGAAGCGCAGAAGATACGGTCTATCGTGCCGATACGGGTGGCGACCAGCGATGAATCCTGCAGCGAACCGATACGAATCGCGACGTCGATCCCCTCGGCCTGCAAATCGGTATACCGGTCTTCAAGCAACAGCTGGACCTTGAGGTTCGGATGCTGCTTCATGAATGCAGGCAACACCGCGGCCATTTTCTGAATCCCGAAACTCAGCGGCGCGGCTACGCGCAAAAGCCCCGCGACATGCTCCCGGCCGAGGCGAACGCGTTCCTCGGCCTCACCTAGCAGCTGGAAGACATTCTGCACATCCGCGTAGTAGCGCTGCCCCGCTTCGGTGAGATCCAGATGGCGCGTGGAGCGGCTGATCAACTGCACGCCCAGTGCTTGCTCCAGGCCAGAGATACGTCGGCTGACGGCGGCCGTGCTGGCTTCCAACTGCTCCGCCGCCCGCACGAAGCTACCGGTATCGATCACGGCAAGAAAACTGCGCAGGGCAATCAGGTCATATTCTTGCATTTAACGTAACAACCATTTGCGTTAACGAATATTTATTGCGCCAGTGTAAGTCTTTAATCTTCGCTCATCAAATCCGGGCAGCCACAAAACACAGCTCGGGGTTGAACCCACCGACACAAACTTTTTAGACAGGACGACATCATGAGCAAACCGACCCTTCTGATCATTGGCGCCGCCGGCAACAATGGCACCGCCACCCTCGAAGCCCTGACCCGCCAACACAAAGACGACTTCATCATTCGCGCTGGCGTACGTTCCGAAGCCAAGGCCCAGGCACTGCTGGAAAAATACCCGAGCATCGAAACCGTGATTCTCGATCTGGATAAGCCCGCCACCCTGGCGCCGGCATTCCAGGGTGTGGACAAGCTGTTCCTGATCATCGGCAATATCGAAAATCGCGAGGAACACGCCAAGAACGCCATCGATGCCGCCGTCGCTGCCGGCAGCGTCAAGCACGTGCTGTTCTATTCCGTTGTCGGTGCCGAATACGAAGCCATCCTGTTCGGCCGCCAATTCCGTGCTGGTGAAAAGTATCTGGAAGCCTCGGGTCTGGCCTGGACACACCTGCGCACGATCTTCTTCCAGGAAAACTTCGTGGGCTGGGCCGATGGCATCAAGCAAGGCGCGTTCTATTTCGGCATCCGCGACGGACGTTTCGCTCCATTGAATGTGGGTGACATCGGCGAGATCGCCGCCAATATCCTTTGCGGTAAGGGCCATGAAGGCAAGGCCTACAACATCACCGGCCCGGAACTGCTCTCCGGCGAGGATTTCGCTCGTGTGTTCTCAGACGTGACGGGCAAGACGGTTCAGTACATCTCGCCGGATAACGCCACCACCCTCAGTTCCTTGCTCGGTTCCGGCTGGCCGGAATGGCAAGCCAAGGGCCTCGTCGAGTTGTTCAACCTGTTTGGTGACAACTTGGCCGCGGTCGTTTCGCCTGATGGCGTAGCGTTGTTGGGTCGCCCGTTGACCCGCTTTCAGGATTACGTCGTCGCGAACAAGACGGCTTTCATTTAATACGCGAAACCATCGTGCATGGATAAATGACACCGCCATGTTCGATGCCGAGGCAAGCAATCCGGCCGATAGCAAACTGGCACCTGCACGGTGCCAGTTTTTCCGGATTGAAATTCGAAGTGCCATCCAATACATGGCAAAATAGCAGCCTTCTTTCTCTCGGCTTGCACGTTTCGTACTGCAGAGAGTCCCCATTCGAACCGCATCACGACTTGGAAAGGCGCACTCGTCATGAATCTTGTCACTCACCTTGGCAAACAAATTCTTGGTGTGCTGGCGGTTTACCAAGGGAGCGATATCGTCATTCACATCTGCGGGGTATACCCGCAATGGAATAACCACTTGCGTCTGTTTTTCCCACGGGGACACAACCTGTCCGTAGGCGACCTAGCGACGATCCATCTGGATAATCGCAGCGGGGTTGATGAATTCGACTCGGCAATCCGCGTCTATCGCGCGTCGTACAAAGGACGGGTTATTCACACGGAAGATGACTGGGCTGTATTGGAGCCACGAGAGTGCATCTTGCTCCACGGTTTTACTCCGGCCGTGGAAATCAAGGCGCCAGACTATGCCTTCCCTCAGGACAATCGGGCCGAGAATCCCGTACCGCTCACAGCCTTAACCTCTTTACCGGCCATCGAGGGGAAAGATCATCCCAACAAGGTGGGCGTACTGGTTACGATGGCGCAAAATCAGCCGCACACCACCGTACTGGCATTCCTTTCTACGCAGGAAGACGACATCTTCCTTATCACCTTTCCGGAAACCTTCAAGTCAAAACTGCTTAAACGCAATCCGCACTGCTTCTTTGTGATGGACGAACGTGCTTCTTACACCTTCGAGCGCGCCATCGAATGGAATTACACGATCATAGAAGGGCATGCCACCCTGGTTCCGCAGGACAATCCCCTGTTCGAATCGGTGCGTCAGGCCTTCATCATTAAAAATCCATGGGAATTGCCCTTCTTCATCCGGACGGATCTCGAGATGTACCACATCCGGAAAGAACGGTTGATTTGCCCAGGAACTCCTCGACACTCTGGTATGCGTTAACTATAGAAGCCGAGAAGTCTGTCTGGACATCGTCTGTCCGGCAGATTTCAGAGTGGAGCAGCCATCTGAATGGCAAGTTCGCGGGGACTGCGACCGACAGCTATTGGCCGGGTCCCGAAATGCCGGCACGAGCATCCGATGACCGGACCTGGAAGCATTACAGCCATTCAAGCCAGCACCCTGACTCCGCAAGCTGAATGGCCGGTTTTTAGTATTCTGGTCAAAATAGTGAATGGCCGCTTCCGTTTCTTACAATGGCTGGTTAGGGCACGGTCTTTCCGTACGACCTGGAAACCTGAACGGCAGCAAGCTGATCCATTGACGACGTTGTCTCGGACGCAAGTGTTTTTCGCTGTCTGTGGCTGGTCCGCAACTGATACCGGCCATTTGACCAAGGCATTGCCAACGACCGGTCCGCTCACAAATCTGCCAGACCTGGTATACGAGCAAATCGGCCTTTGCCGACACTCACTGGTCTGGCTGCTTGGGTCTGCAATGCGCTGATTAGTCGCCGTTATGTGGGAAATTACGCCGAATCGCGACTTACACATCGAAGAATTCGTAATCAATGGCAAATCCTCGGCCAAGGGTTAAGCCATTTGCACGGTACGATGGCTCCATTTAGTTGTAGCCACCGTGACTCCTGAAGATAGTACTCTTCTGCATTGAGAACTAAAGCCACCCAACTACTTCCGTAGATTGACAGTCCATAGCAAATACCGCCTATCTGCTTTTTCTCCACGCACCTCTTGCCGGTCAGTAGCTTGAGAGCATGATATTAATAATGATTATCAATGTTGTTTCTATTCCTGTATGGGAACGGGCATAGAGTCCACGCCGCCATTTTTCTCGTCACGACGCTCTCTCCAATCATTGTCCGCTCCTTTTTAGCAACCAAGAAGGAGGCACGATCATGGCTTACGAACTTGAAGGCAAACTGCTTGAAGTTTGCACCTGTAAAAGTATTTGTCCGTGCTGGGTTGGTGCTGATCCGGATGGCGGATCGTGTGACGGCACGATGGTTTGGCATTTTGAAAAGGGTGAAGTCGAAGGTGTTGATGTTTCCGGCCTGACCTTTGGCATGCTGGCCCATATTCCAGGCAACGTAACGGCTGGGAATTGGCGTGCGCAGGCATTTATCGATGAACGCGCAACACCAGCACAAGAAGAAGCTATCTTGTCAGTTTTTTCCGGGAAGCTGGGTGGCCCGGTAGCCGATATGGCGCAATTGGTGGGGGAAATTGTCAGCGTCGAACGCGTTCCGATCCTGTTCGAGGTGGAAGAAGGTAATGGGCGTGTGCGTCTTGGCAAGGCTGTTGAAGCAGAAATCAGCTGTTACCGAGGTCTCAATAACCAACCAACGACCTTGGTGGATACCATATTCAGCTCGATTCCTGGCTCCCCTGCCTACGTGGGAAGTGCATCAACTTACCGCGCCGATTCGCCGGCATTAAATATGACTGTGGATCTGAGCGGGCACAATTCCGTACAAGGCCACTTCCGGTTTGCCAACTGAGCGCCTGAAGCCAGCCCTTCCATGCAATGCGAATGGCACAGGTGAATGTCATGAAACAGTCACTGCCTGCACGCGGTATTTTCCTGTTCACCATGACCGGCATCAGTTTGCTGGCATGGGCTACGTTGTGGCTGATGGGACATTCGCATTGGGGGGGGCATCTTCATCACGCCGGGCTGGCTGAATTGGGTCCATCGACCAGCTTCGAGCAATTGCTACTCCAGGCGGGGCTCTATGTCATGGGATGGGTACTCATGACTACAGCCATGATGTTACCCACCACCATTCCTTTGCTGGAAGCCTTGCGTCGAATGACGGCACTGCGGCCGGAGCGTCATCAACTATTGGCCTTGACCGTGCTGGGCTATCTCGGTGCATGGCTGGCATTTGGAGTTTTGGCCCATTTTTTCGATTATGGGCTGCATTGGCTGTTTCTGCGCAGCGCCTGGTTACAAGCCAATGCCTGGCTTTTTGTAGCCGGCCCGTTTCTGCTGGCCGGCTTGTTTCAGTTTTCGAAGTTAAAGCACCGCTGCCTCGAGCGTTGCCGTGCACCCGCAGGGTTCCTGGTTGAACATTGGCGCGGAGGAAATCCGCGACTGCAGGCGTTGGCGATTGGTACCCATCACGGCTTATTTTGCGTTGGCTGCTGCTGGGCCCTGATGTTATTGATGTTTGCCATGGGTACTGGAAGTTTGCTCTGGATGTTGGGCTTGGGAATGCTGATGGCTATTGAAAAGAATTTCTCCTGGGGGCGGCATATCAGCACGCCGTTGGGAATTGTTCTGATCATCTGGGCAATCCTGATTGTGATTCAAGCAAAGTACTTGGTGGGATGATGCAGGGATCAAGACATATTCAAATTGTGGGTGGTGTCTATGTCGAATTTAGTAAATGAAGCAATCCAGATGCATTACGGTCGCCCGCATGTGGAAGAGGTAGGAAGTGTTATTTTGTCGGCACTGGAAAAAGCCGGCAAAAACCTGGATTACCTCACGCCAGCAGATTTGGCACCTGTTGATGAGTTCCATATCCGCGGCCGGGTTGCAACGCTTGAGCTGGCCCGTGCTGCGGGTATCGATGCAAACAAGCATGTTCTCGATGTCGGGAGCGGCGTAGGCGGAACCTCGCGGTGTCTTGCCATGGAATTCGGTTGCCGTGTCACTGGCATTGACCTCACCGATGAATATTGCCGTACCGCAGCAATGCTCTCGTCTAAGGTTGGACTCTCTGACTTGATTGACTATCGCCAGGGGGATGCGACCAACATGCCGTTTGATGATGGTGTGTTCGATATTGTCTGGACAGAGCATGTTGCCATGAATATTCCAGACAAATCCAGGCTGTACGAAGAAATGTATCGAGTTCTGAAGCCTGGCGGCACGCTCGCAATCTATGACGTATTGGCCGGTCCTGCTGGAGATGTCCTGTTTCCCGTCCCGTGGGCGCGTACGTCGGATACGAGCTTCCTTGTTTCGCCGAGCGAGTTGCGCAGGCTTGTTGAGGCTGCTGGATTTACCATTTCAGAATGGTCAGACACGACAGACGTAGCGCGTGCCTGGTTTGTGTCCCTGGCGGAGAAGATACGCCAGGAAGGCTTTCCACCTCTTGGGTTTCATCTGCTCCTAGGGCCTGATTTTCGGGAGATGGCGCAAAATCAAGGAAGAAACCTTCAAGAGGGGCGGATTGTGCTTGGGCAAATTGTCGCAAGAAAATAGATGATGCACGCCGTGACATGTAGCCAGTGTTTCATGCACGCATGGATAACGCCGATCGCTCCTGAACGGAGATTGCTTAAGCCCACCATTCCCGATTTGGGTACGGTGCAGTTACGCCTGTGGAGAAGGCGGCAGTTGGGGTCTCACACCCGCTCAACGACAGTAATCTGCGCGACAACGGCCATTGGAATTACCGCAGTCAATGGCTGCAATGGCCGAAGCCCAGTCCTCGGCCTTATGCGAAGCTTTACATAAGGCCGATGAGTTCTCGGCCACTCGCCACATTGTATGACTGCTCCCCCTCAATAAGCTGCCGCACAAACCTCGCCGGTTGCACTCCGCCAGTGGCAGCTATCGTTGTGCTCCTGCCTTTCAGGGGAAATTTTGTGCGCCGCGGTACCAATGGCTGCTTTGGATCAGGGCGAGGGGTCACTGTCCGCAATGGAGGAGAATACTGGATGACCGGTCATGGCCGGGTTCCGAAATGCCGGCTCGAACATCCAATGACCGGACCTGGAAGCATTGCAGCCATTCAAGCCAACACCCTGACTCCGCAACCTGAATGGCCGTTTTTTACTATTCTGGTCAAAATGGTGAACGGCCGCTTCCGTTTCTGACAATGGCAGGTATGGGCACGGTACTTTCCGTACGACCTGAAAACCTGAACGGCAGCAAGTTGATCCATTGCCGACGTTGTCTCAGATGCAAGCATTTTTCGCTGTCTGGGGCGGGGCCAAACTGATTACGGACATTTGACCGCACCGGCAAACAGGCTGGCTTCGGCCAACTCTGTCTGGCCGGAAAATTTGAATTGGGCAGTGTCGTCGATTGCCGCGAAATAATCTTCAATGCCTTCGCGAGCCTGTTGCAACAAACCCCATTGCGTGGCGTTATTGGCTTGGAAATACTGATGGTCCAGCTTTTTTTCAGCTGCGCTTTCTGCAGGGTCAGCGTATCGCGAGCCTGCGCCGCGACGGTGGTATCAGGTGCTGTAACCAGCGTGATCGTGGTTAACTGCACATCCTTGAGCAGGGATACCAGATCCGACGATGCCAATGCACTCGGGACAACCTTTTCAGTGATGATTTTTACTTCTGCTGCATTGCTGCGCGACGGCAGGATGCTATAGCCGCCTATCGAGAGTATGGCAACAAAGGCCAATGTAATAAGAAGGGTGAACCGCCCCGGGTTCCGTGGAGGCTATTTGGTTTAAGTCAGGCCGCGGTAGCGGCCTGATTGGCGAGTTGCCGATAGTAGTTTGCCTCAGCTTCTGCCGGCGGGATATAGCCGATGGGTTCAAGCAGCCGGTGATGGTTGAACCAGGACACCCATTCCAAGGTCGCCAACTCCACGGATTCCTTGGTTTTCCAAGGGGCTCGCCGGTGGATCATCTCGGCCTTGTATAGACCATTGATTGTTTCTGCCAGGGCGTTGTCGTAACTGTCGCCCTTGCTGCCCACCGACGGCTCTATCCCCGCTTCGGCCAAACGCTCGCTGTAACGGATCGAGACATACTGCGAACCTCTGTCCGAGTGATGGATCAGCGCATCCTCGCGTCCAGGCTGGCGGGCGAACAGGGCTTGCTCCAGAGCATCGAGCACGAAGTCCGTGTGCATTGAGCTACTCACCCGCCAGCCGACGATGCGTCGGGCGAAGTGTAAACCGGCATGCAAAACTTTCCAGGTTTCCGGGGTGATCGGCATCCAATAGTTTCCACCCCGGGTTGTGCAACC
>NZ_JBVVOL010000044.1:0-13602 GCF_055810895.1 Formivibrio sp. oc-25
ACTGTCGACATGATGATGATCGACAACCCGGAGATCCAGATACAGAGCCGATAGACCACGTCCATCGCCTTCAGATAGATTTGCATCGCGGTTTCCTCCCCTTAGGAAACACATGGGGCAGGCAACGCCCGCCCCAGTGACAATAGCAGTACAAAAACTACGGAATTACTTCACGGCTTCAATACGCTTGATCAGATCAGTATATTGAGCACCGTATTTCGCGCGTACCGGAGCGGTCAGGTCATAGAAGGCCTTCTTGTCGGCTTCAACCACGATCACACCATCCTTCTTCATCTGGGCGCGGCTGGCAGCAACCTTCTCATCCCACAGCTTGCGCTGTTCCAGCTGGGCTTCGCGCGACAGCTTCTTGATCAGCGCCTGATCTTCCTTGGACAGCTTGGCCCAAGCAGTCTTGGAGAAGCAGAAGATTTCCGGAATGATCAGGTGACCGGTCAGGTCATAGTACTTGGCCACCGTGTGGTGGTTTTGCGTCACGTAGGTCGGCTCGTTGTTTTCAGCACCGTCCACCACGCCGGTCTGCATGGCGCTGAACAGTTCACCAAAGCCCATCGAGATGCCATTACCGCCCATGGCATTCAGGGTATCCACGAACAGCGGGTTGCCCATCATGCGGATCTTCATGCCCTTCAGGTCGGCCGGGCTCTTCACCGGCTTCTTGGTGTACAGGTTACGCGTACCGCCATCCATCCAGCCCAGACCTACCAGGCCAGCCGAGCTGTCGGTGATCTTTTGCAGGATCTCGTCGCCGATCGAGCCATCGATCACCTTGCGCATGTGTGCTTCGTCACGGAATACGAACGGCATGTTGAACACGTTCACATCCGGCACCACCGGACCCACCGCACCCAACGAGATGCGTACGATCTGGATAGCACCCACCTGGGCTTGTTCAATCATTTCCTTTTCGTTACCGAGCGTGGCGTTCGGGAACATCTTCAGGGACAGGCGGCCCTTGGTAGCGGTTTCGAGCTTCTTGCCCAGATTCTGCATGGCCACCACGTTCGGGTAGCCTTCCGGGTGTACGTCGGCAGCCTTGAAGGTTTCTGCCATGGCAGTCACGCTGGCACCAGCGAACAGCGCTGCACTGCATACGCTCAGAATGGTTTTACGAAATGACATGCGACTTCCTCCTCAATTAGAAAGTTTGTGGCTGACGCCACTCCTTGCACTGGCCTGACCATTAAACATCTGGTCTGATGGCCTGCAAAGCGGTCATAGAATACGAGCAAAAAATCCAGATATCAATCAGGCATTTCGCTATTCATGCGCGCAAATCGCAACCACCGCAACGCACAAAAAAACAAAAAACCAAATAAATTCAATGCAGTCGGTATAAATTTTGGTCCTGTGTCCTGACCAAAAAAATTTTTAACAATTGATACAAATCAACGGAAAACAGACACCTGGGCAAAATCTTCCGATTCAACCCACCGATCAGCAGGCTATTTTGTCTCGACAATTTCCTTGACCAGCGCTTTCAACTCAGGGGTTTGTGAAAACTTGTCCCAAACGGGCCTCATGACGGCAACGAACTCTTCTTTGCGCACATCATTGATAAATTTGGCACCTGCCGCTTGCGCGACTTGCTTGGACTTCTGTTCTTTGTCGTTCCAGAGCTGCACATAGCGTTTGGTGGTTTCTCGAGCCGCCTCACGAATGATTTTCTGATCCTCCGGACTCAGGCCATCCCAGACCTTTTTGGAAAAGATCAGCACTTCAGGCGCCATTACATGCTGGGTTTCGCTGTAGACCGGTGCCGCTTCATAATGGCGGGCCGATTCATAGGTTGAGTAATTATTCTCGGCGGCATCCACCAAACCAACCCGCAATGCCACACCGGCTTCCGCCATGGGTACAGGTGCCGCAATCGCCCCCATCGCCTGCACCAGGCTTACCCATAAATCCGATTGCTGCACCCGGATGCGCATGCCCTTTACATCGGCCAGCCCCCTGACCGGCTTTTTGGCATAAATCGAGCGTGCGCCGGATTCCCACAACACCAAACCAACATAGCCCGCTTTTTCGAAGGCAGCCAGGATTTTTTCGCCGGATTGGCCATACATGGTTTTGCGGAAATGCTCGATATCGCGAAACAGGAACGGAAAGGATGGCACCATGGATTCAGGCACCTTGCCATGAAACGCTCCAGTATTGACCCGTACCATGTCGAGCGTGCCCATCCTGACCTGATCAACGGTTTCCTTTTCCGAGCCCAGTACACTGTTGCCAAACACCTTGACGCCATATTTCCCCTGGCTTTTTTGTTTGAGCACTTCGCCAAAATACTGTACGGCCTGTACGGTTGGATAATCTTGCGGGTGAACATCCGCCGAACGGAAATCCCGCGCATGCGAGGAGGCCGCCATTGCTGCAGCCCCGATAAGAATGGATATTTTTGTTAGTGGGTACGACATGGTTTCCTCCTTGAATGAGAACTTCCGGCCTGACAATCGCGCCAAAGTCCATGCCGGATGTTACCCATATCGCGCAGGAAAACCCAATAGTCGGCTGCACTTATTCCTCGATCAGGCCATCGAGGTAATACCACCGGTCATTTTCAAGCACAAAACGGCTGGCTTCATGCAGTTTTTCCGCCCGTCCATTCACTTTGTAGCGCGCAACAAATTCAACACCGCCCTGATCAGCTTTCTGCCATGCGGTCATAATGGTCAGCCCCTGCCATTTCAGGGCAGCATCTACCGCCAGATCAAGACTGGCAGGTCTGGTACTCGCATGCCAGGTATCGAGCAGGTATGCTTCCAGGCCAAGGACATAGGCCGTGTAGCGCGAGCGCATCAGGCGCTCCGGGTCCGGAGCGGGTAAACCGGCATGGTAGCGTCCGCAACATTCGGACAGCGGGTGGCCGCTGCCGCATGGGCATTGCGTCGAGGATGGCGCAGAAGTTTTTTTCTTTTTCATGGGAGTAGTCCGGGTCTGCCCGGCAAATTTGTCAGTGACAGTATTGCACCAACCTCATGACCAAAGGGCAAGTCCAGAGTTGCCATTAGGCGCAGCGATCTTCGACATGGACGGCCTGATGCTCGACAGTGAACGCCTGGGTCTGGAATGCTGGCGCGAAGCTGCACGCCAAGTCGGCGCTGAAATTCACGAGGAAGCCATTCTTGGCATGATCGGCATGCACAGCAGTAAAACCGGGCATTGGCTCAGAGAGCAATTTGGTCCGGAATATCCAGTCGACGCCGTGCGCAGTGCATGTCATGAGATTTACATGCAGCGCACATATAGCGCACCGATTCCCTTGCGCCCGGGACTACTCGATATGCTGGACTGGCTGGAATCACGCCAGTTGCCCAAGGCCGTTGCCACTTCCACACGTCGACACATTGCATTGCACCATCTTGAAATGGCCGGATTGCTGGCTAGATTCCAGTTTGTGATTTGTGGTGACGAAATCGCAAACCCCAAACCTGCCCCCGATATCTACCATGCTGCGGCAGCCCGCTTGAATCTGCCGGCGGCAGTGTGTGTCGTATTCGAGGATTCCGACTATGGTGCTCAGGCGGCATACGCTGCGGGTTGCCGTTTGATCGTCATCCCGGATTTGCGGCCGCCTTCGCGCGCAACATGCGACCTGGGCGTGCCTGTGGTGGCCTCCCTGCACGAAGCGAGGGAATTGATCAAGGATTGGTAGTGGCCTGCACATGAAATGCCAGGATAGACTGTACAACCAGTTGTCATCGCATCTTGGACAGATCGCGCTGGCAAGAAGGCATACGCTCGAAAGTACCGACCCGGAAGGGTTGCACGATCTGCGGGTAGCCATGCGTGGCCTGCGGGTTGTCCTGTCCATACTGGGCAAACAGGCCGCTGAACTGCGCACGCAATGGCGCATCATGGCCAACGCCACCGGCCCGACTCGAGATCTGGAAGTCCTGCTGGCCCTGATCGATACCCTGCCCCATACTCACGATCTCGCCACGCTGCGCGCACGATTGGCCAAGGAGGAACAAGTCGCCCGCGCCACGCTCATGCAGCTGCTGTCAGCATCTGCCATGCCGCGCTTGCTTCAGTGCAGCCGGCGGAAGCTGGGCCATATCATGCAGCAAATTTCTGGCAGAACCTTGCGTCGGCGGGCCGAAAAGCGAGCCCGGGGTTTCAGCGGCATCATTGAGCAAAAAATGGAGCAACTGAACGAACAATCACCAGCCCAGGCGTGGCATGAGTTTCGTCTTGACATCAAACGACTACGCTACCTGATTGAGCATTGCGGCACCTGCCTGCCCGAACACTGGCAAACGCTGCATCCTCTGCTCAAACGCAGCCAGACCACACTGGGAGAGTTGCACGATCTCGATCTGCTGATCGGAATCAGCGCCCATGAACTGAACCAGGAACGTCAATCGCGGCTTTCTGCCGCATACCATGCCACTGCTGCACTGAAAGACAAGCTTTGACCGGCCAGTCTTGCTGGTGTACAAATTTGGCGAGAATTGTCCAATCCATTCGCAAGGCATGTCATGCAAATTATCCAGCAGACATATGAGCAGTTGCCCGATCCCGCCACATTGGCACAACTGGATGCCATACATCCACATGTGCTGCTGGTATTTGGCCCCCCCGTCTTTTTTGAAGACAGACAACTTTCCGCACGATTGAAAACAGCATTGCCCGATGCCTTGCCGATCGGCTGTTCATCCGGGGGCAACGTCGGCAAGAACGGTGTGCACGACGGCTCCCTGCAGATCACCGCCATTCATTTTGCTGATCCAGCATTGTCCTGGGCCAACGCCGACCCGGCAAAATTCGAAAACTCCTTCGCGGCCGGCCTGCATCTGGGTGAGCAACTGGCCAAACAACCGGTACGCCACGTACTGTTATTCTCCCAACGCCAATCCACCAACAATCACCAATTGTTGCAAGGGTTGCAGTCGATCCTTCCAGGCGTTCCTGTCACAGGCGGCGTGGCCTGCAATCCGCTGCTGCAGCCTGGCAGTTACACGCTCGACCCATCCGGCATCAGCGAATCACGCTGCGTGGCATTGGGACTATGTTCGCCGCAACTGCAGATTTCGTGCGGCATTTCCAGCGGCTGGCGGCCTTTCGGCCCGGCACGCCTTGTCACACACAGCAAGAACAACATTCTGTATGCACTGGATGGTGCACCGGCACTGGATATGTATAAACGCTATCTTGGTCAGCATATGCATGACTGGGCACATGCCCGGCTGCTGTTTTCTTTTGAAATACTGGATGCGAGCTGCCGGGAAACCGGGCTGATCCGTGCCGTGCAAGCCTATAACGAAAATGATGGCAGCCTGATACTGACTGATGACATACAGGAAGGCAGTTACATGCGCCTGATGCATGCCAGCACCAATGCGCTGGTTGGCGGCGCTGAAGCTGCCATAGATCAAGCGCGCAAAAACATCGCCAACACATCGACTAGTCTGGCTTTCGTGGTCAGCTGTGTCGGCCGGCGCATCATCATGGGACAACAAAGCGACGAAGAAATCGAAGCCATCCTGCCGTACCTTCGTGCATCCAGCCATCTGTCTGGCTTTTACGCGCACGGAGAATTTGGTACTCCTGCCGGGCAAAATCAGCTTCCGCACATTCTTAATGAAACCCTGTCCGTCACGCTGCTGAGCGAAATGTCATGCTGAGCAAATTATTGGCAAGACAGCTACGTCGTGCATTGCAACTGGACCACGGCGATCCCTTGCAGGATGCCACCCGGCAATTGTTGGACCCGTCCAGTCCACAGCACGCAATGCTGGCTCGCCGCCTGATCGCCTCGCTACCGCACCTGATCGGCGACATCGACGACAGCTATCGGCAATACGAGCGCGATCTGGATTTGCGCAGCCGCAGTCTTGAACTGTCATCCGAAGAGCTGGTCGCAGCCAATGAACGGCTGCGGCAAGAAGCCATCGAACAGCAACACGCCATCCGCCAACTGCGCGCCACCACCAACCAGTTGCTGCATAACAACCACATGCCGCTTCTGCAGGAAGACGGGCATGATTTGCTGTCGATCACCAATCTGATCTCGGTACTGGTCAGCCAGCGCGAAGAAGTAAGGCGGGAATTGCAGGCCAACGAGGCACGCCTGCGCAATCTGATCGCGAATCTTCCCGGATGCATCTATCGCCTGTCGCATGACGGCATCTGGTCGGCACAGATTCTTTCCGGCAGCGTTTACGAACTTACCGGCTACGAGCCAGGGGAATTCCTTTCAGACCAGCGGAGCTTCAATGCCATCGTCGCGCCAGATGACTTGCCTCGCCGCAATCAGGCCATTCTGCACGCATGCCGTAACGGCATTCCCTTTGCACTGGAATACCGCATTCATTGCCGCGATGGTCGTGTGCGCTGGGTAGTCGACCGGGGCCAGGGCATCTATGCCGATGATGGTGCGCTGTTATCCATCGACGGTGTGATTCTCGACAACACCACGCAACATGAAGCGCAGGAAGCCCAGCGCCTGGCACGCGAAGCCGCCGAAGCAGCCAATGAAGCCAAGAGCCGCTTTCTGGCTAACGTGTCACACGAAATCCGCACACCCCTCAACGGCATTCTGGGCATGACAGAACTGGTACTTGGCGGTGAGCTGCCCGATGCCGAGCGCGAGGCGCTTGGGCTGGTCAAGAACTCTGCCGATAGCCTGTTGGTAATCATCAATGATCTGCTCGATTTTTCCCGCATCGAGCACGGGCAGTTTGCCATCGAGCATCTGGATTTTTCCTTGCAGGATCTGCTCAAGCAAACCCTGGCTCCACTTGCGATCAAGGCTACGGGGAAAGGCTTGCAACTCCACAGCAGTATCGACACTCGTCTGCCTGCCACGTTTAGCAGCGATCCGATGCGCCTGCGCCAGATTCTGGTCAACTTGGTCGGCAATGCCATCAAATTCACCCCGCACGGCCGCATTGACATCAACATCCATCGAACAGACGAGGGGCGCATCCGTTTTTCGATCCGGGACACCGGTATTGGTATCGAACCCGAACGACAACAGGCGATTTTCGACCCATTCACACAAGCCGATATTTCCACAACCCGGCTCTATGGCGGCACCGGGCTGGGCTTAAGTATCTCGTCCCAACTCGTCACCAGATTGGGGGGCAAGCTATGCGTTGAAAGCCAACCGGGACAAGGCAGCCATTTCCATTTCGATCTCCCCCTTGCAACCGAATCCATAAATACCTCTCGGCCGATACAGCAACTGCCAGACACCAACCTGCCGCACCATCAGGCCGAACGCGCTCAGACCGGCAGCTTGAACATCCTGCTGGCCGAGGACAACCCGATCAACCAGAAAGTTGCGGTTCATTTTCTGGCACTCGGTGGCCATCGTGTCGTCACTGCGCATAACGGGCATGAGGTTGAAAAATGTCTGGCACAGGAAATATTTGACCTGGTGCTGATGGATATTCAGATGCCATTGATGGATGGGCTGCAATGTACGCACCGCATACGCGCCAGCGAAACCAGTCAATCCAGACACATGCCGATCATTGCACTCACGGCACATGCCTCGGCCAGTGAGCGCGATAACTGTCTGGCAAACGGCATGGACGGCTTCATCAGCAAGCCATTTTCGCGGCACGCACTGCTGGCAGAAATCAATCGGGTCATGTCACAAGCGGCAACGCCTGATATATCGAGCAATACGCCAATACCCGGCAGCAATCTTTATGACCGGGATCAGGCACTGGACATGCTGGGTGGCGATTGTGAGTTGCTGCGAGAGCTAAGCGAGGTATTCCTACGGGAAACGCAATCCACCATGCAGCAAATTGGGCGTGCGCAGACTGACCGAGATGCTCAGGGATTGTCGCGAGCCGCGCACACCTTGAAGAGCTCACTGGGAGCGGTCGGAGCGCTGCGTGTCATGGCCACCGCACAGTCCTTGGAAAACCAAGCCGCCATTGCGGCTTGGAGCGATATTCCAACGCTGGCAAACAGACTGAATCAGGAATACCTCGCACTGTGCGAGTTGTTGCGGGAAAACTGATTACGCCGGGATGAGACGTTCAGTGCTTGCCAGTACTCCCAAAGCCACCCTCTCCGCGCTCGGATTCTTCGAACGATTCCACCACATTGAAAACCGCCTGCACCACCGGCACCACCACCAGTTGCGCAATGCGCTCCAGCGGCTGGATGGTGAACACGCTATGTCCGCGATTCCAGACCGAGACAAAAATCTGCCCCTGGTAATCCGAATCGATCAACCCGACCAGATTGCCCAGCACAATGCCGTGCTTGTGTCCCAGCCCCGAGCGCGGCAGGATCATTGCCGCCAGACCGGCATCGCCAATGTGCAAGGCGATGCCCGTGGGCACCAGTGTGGTTGCACCCGGTGCCAATTCAATCGGTGCCGCCAGACAGGCGCGCAGATCGAGCCCGGCCGAACCTGTCGTGGCATAGGCTGGTAAATTATCCTTCAAACGGTCGTCGAGAATGCGCAAGTCAATCGTGGCCATAGAATACTCCGTGAATTCAGTGTTTCTGTTTTAGATACAGGTTGGCTGCATGCGCAACCAGTTTGCGTGCCAACTCCAGCTTGCCGGCGCGTGCTAAACGGTGCTGGCCATCGTCATCAAGCAGGGTGATTTCGTTGTCGTCGGCACCGATGGCGGTTTGCACCAGATTGGCGGCCAGCAACGGCAGATGCTTGCGTCGGCGCTTGGCTTCGGCATATTCGAGCAGATTTTCCGACTCGGCCGCAAAGCCGACACAGAATGGCGGTTTTGCACGCGCAGTGACATTGGCAAGGATATCCGGGTTTGGCGCCAACTCCAGCGTCAGGATATGCGCGTCCTTCTTGATCTTCTGCTCGGATTGGTTGAGCACGTAATAATCGGCCACGGCCGCCACGCTGATGAACATGTCGGCGGAATCCACCTCTGCATTCACCGCGTTGAGCATGTCCTGCGCCGATACCACATCGATACGCCGGCAACCGGGCGGCGTAGTCTGGCTGACCTGACCGGAGACCAGCACCACCTCCGCACCCACCTCCCAAGCCGCACGGGCAATGGCATAACCCATCTTGCCTGAGCTCGGATTGGTCACGCCGCGCACCGCATCGATACGCTCGAAGGTCGGCCCGGCGGTAATCAATACCTTCTTGCCAGCCAGCAGCTTGGGCTGAAATGCGGCCTCGACATGCTGGGCAATTTCTTCCGGTTCCAGCATGCGTCCCTCGCCTACCTCGCCGCAGGCCTGCACACCGGCGGCCGGGCCAAGGATGGTCACGCCATCATCTTTCAGTTGCCCGATATTGCGCAAATTGGCCGGGTTGGCCCACATCTGTTTGTTCATGGCGGGGGCCACCAGCAACGGGCATTCACGTGCGGCAGCCAGCGTGGAAAGCAGATCATCGGCAATGCCATTGGCAAGCTTGGCAACAAAATTGGCCGTGGCAGGCGCCACCAGGAACAGATCGGCCCAGCGCGTGAGGCTGATATGCGCCATGCTGTCACTGCGCTGCTTGTCCCACATATCGACAAACACTTCACGCCCGGTCAGCGCCTGAAATGTCACCGGTCCGACAAATTCTGTGGCCGACTTTGTCATCACCACCTGTACCTGATGCCCCGCCTTGATGAGCAGACGCACCAGCTCGGCCGTTTTGTAAGCGGCAATTCCACCACTGACGCCAATCAATATTTTATTTTGCATAATTAGTAAGCAATAGTTATGCTGAACCCGACAAGTTTAACCGGAAAGCCGCCATCATGCCGATTACAGACTGGCCCGCCGAATCGCGTCCACGCGAAAAACTGCTCGCTCACGGTGCGAACAGCCTGAGCGATGCGGAATTGCTGGCCATTTTTCTGCGCGTGGGCCTGCCGGGCAAGAGTGCGGTGGACCTCGCCCGCGATCTGCTCAAGCATTTTGGCTCACTGGAAGCGATGTTCCGGGCCTCCCTGAAAGAGTTTTCCGCCATCCCCGGCATGGGTGACGCCAAATATGCGCAACTGCAGGCAGTGGTGGAAATGTCGCGCCGCGCACTGGCTGAAGAGTTGCGCGAGCGTGATGCCTTTACCTCGCCAGAGTCGGTTCGCCAGTATCTGCAACTGCGCCTGCGCGGGCTGGTCACCGAAGAATTTCATGCGCTGTTTCTGGATACGGGGCACCGTCTGATTGCTGCCGAAGTTATCGCCAAAGGCAGCATCAACGAAGCACGCGTCTACCCACGCGAACTGGCTCGCATCGCTTTGCAGCATCATGCAACAGCGGTGATCGTCGCGCATAACCACCCATCCGGCCGGATTGAGGCATCCGCCGCCGATCTGGCACTGACGCGGCAATTGCAGAATGCGCTGGCATTGCTGGATATCAAACTGCTCGATCACTTCATTGTTGCCGCTCATCGGATCGTCTCGCTTGCCGAGACAGGCGGTCTGTAGCCTGCATCCATCTGGCCGATAAATTCTCTGTAAATGCACAGAGAACAAGACCGTGAAGATCACCGAGAGCACCATGGCGCTGGCCGCCCAGCGCAGCTATTCCGAGCAGCAATTCAGTCGGCTCGATATCCGTGTCGAACAGCGCTCAGCCCAAGCAGCAAATCGCCCGGAAGTCAGCCTGTCCGATGCCGGACTTGCTCAATCCGCACAATCCAGTGGAGCTATCGATACGGAAAGCGCAATCGAAAACGACCCGCAATTGCGCATGATCAAGCAGATGATCGAGCTTATTCTTGGTCGTGAAATCGAGTTATTCGGCGGCCGCTTGCAAAACCCGGAAGAAACAGCCGCAGTCAGCTCACAGAATCACAGCGTGGCCATGCAGGAAATCGAAGGAGGTTTCGCGCTGGATTACCGGGAAATCTACGAAGAGAGCGAAGCCATGGCATTCAAGGCGGCTGGCATCATCCGGACGGCCGATGGACGCGAAATCGAGTTCAGCACCGAACTCAGCATGATGCGCAGCTATCGCGAAGAAAGCAGCTTGAGCATTGCCACCGGCTCGCTCGCACAAAAGAAAGACCCGCTCATCATCAACTATGCCGCATCGGCGGCCACCCTTTCCGCTTCAACCTTTTCCTTTGATATCGATGCTGACGGCCAACAGGACACCATCAGCCTGCTCAACCGGGGCAGTGCATTCCTGGCCCTTGATCTGAACGGTGACGGCAAGGTCAACCATGGCCGAGAACTATTCGGCACGCAAAATGGCGATGGGTTTGCCGATCTGGCCAAACATGACGGTGACAACAACGGCTGGATCGATGAAAACGATGTGGTATTCGCCAAGCTCAAGCTCTGGATCAAGGATGACAGCGGTACCGACAAGCTGGTCGATCTGAAATCGATGGGCATCGGCGCGATCTATCTTGGCAACGCCAAGGGCGATTTCAGCCTGAATACCCATGAAAACCGCGAGTTAGGCCAGATTCGCGCCACGGGTATTTATCTGATGGAGGATGGTCGGGCCGGAACAGTACAGCAGGTTGATCTGGTCGCCTGAATTACAGTTTCGGAAGATTGGCAAAAACAAACCCCGGCTGAACACCGGGGTTTGTTTTTGCTGCCGGGCAATGCTGCTTATTCGAGCCCGCGGCTGGCCAAGTAGTCTTCGTAGCCACCAACGTAATACTCGTAAGTGCCATCACCATTGAGTTCCAGCACCTGCGTGGCAAGCGAACTGACGAACTGACGGTCATGCGAAACAAAGATCAGCGTGCCCTTGAACAGTTCCAGCGCTAGGTTCAGCGATTCGATTGATTCCATATCCATGTGGTTGGTCGGTTCATCCATCACCAGCACATTCGGGCGCTCAAGAATCAGCTTGCCGTAGAGCATGCGCCCCTTCTCGCCACCGGACAGCACCTTGACTGATTTCTTCACATCATCGCCCGAGAACAAGAGACGCCCCAGAATGCCGCGAATCACCTGATCGTCGTCACCCGGCTGGCTCCATTGCTTCATCCAGTCGAACAGCGTGATGTCTTCCTCGAAATCTTCTTCGTGATCCTGTGCGAAATAGCCGATCTGCGCCTTTTCCGCCCACTTGACCGAACCTGCATCCGGCTTGAGCGCGCCGACCAGCAGCTTGACCAGCGTGGATTTACCCACGCCGTTGCCGCCGATCACTGCCAGCTTCTGGTTGGCCTCGAAAATCAGCTCCATGCTCTGGATCAGCGGCTTGTCGAACGATTTGGACAGCCCCTTGGCCTCGAAGGCCTGGCGGTGCAGCTTGATCTTGTCGTCGTACTCGAAGCGAAT
This sequence comes from Formivibrio sp. oc-25, assembly GCF_055810895.1. NCBI lineage: Bacteria > Pseudomonadati > Pseudomonadota > Betaproteobacteria > Neisseriales > Chitinibacteraceae > Formivibrio > Formivibrio sp. oc-25. Next base: position 12,222 of record NZ_JBVVOL010000044.1, read on the forward strand.
ATACGGGTTCTGGCGCGAGGATGGTTTCACCTCGACCATATTTTCCTTGATCTTGTCAGCAAGCTTCAGACGCGAAGTGGCTTGGCGCGATTTCGACTTGTTGGCAGCAAAGCGCTGGGCAAACGCATGCAGTTCGGCCACTTTTTCCTTGGCCTTGGAGTTGTTGGCCAACAGCTTTTCACGCGCCTGCGTGGATGCCAACATGTAATCGTCGTAGTTGCCCGGATAGATCTGGATCGCGCCGTAATCCACGTCGGCGATATGCGTACAAACCTGATTCAGGAAGTGGCGATCGTGCGAAATGATGATCATGGTGGAATTACGCTCGTTCAGCGAGTTTTCCAGCCAGCGGATGGTGTTGATATCCAGGTTGTTGGTCGGCTCATCCAGCAGCAACACATCCGGATCAGAAAACAGTGCCTGTGCCAGCAATACGCGCAGCTTCCAGCCCGGCGCGACTTCGCTCATCGGGCCAAAATGCTGGTCGGTCGGGATGCCCACGCCCAGCAGCAGCGCTCCGGCCCGCGCTTCCGCCGTATAGCCGTCGTATTCCGCCACCTTGCCTTCGAGCTCGGCGGCATGCATGTAATCGTCTTCCGTGGCTTCCGGGTTGGCATAGATCGCATCGCGTTCGTGAATCGCGGCCCACAACTCGACATGCCCCTGCATCACCACATCAATCACGCGCTGATCTTCATAGGCAAACTGGTCCTGGCGCAATTTGCCCAGGCGCACGCCCGGGTCCAGGCTGACATTGCCGGATGTAGGCTCAAGATCGCCACCGAGGATCTTCATGAAGGTGGACTTGCCGCAGCCGTTCGCGCCGATCAAACCGTAACGGTTGCCGTCGCCGAACTTGACCGAAACCTTTTCGAACAAAGGTTTCGCGCCAAACTGCATGGTGATATTAAAGGTACTGATCATGGTGACTGACTCACTGAAAACTGCGCTGCCGCATTGAAAAGATAAAACCGGGGCAGCTAAACTGCCGGATTCTATCACAAACCCCTGCCCGCCCCATGAACCGCCATGCCCCCCGTCTTGAGCAGATTGAGCCATTCCATGTCATGCGTATCCTGGAAGAAGCGCGCCACCTGGAAGCTGCCGGGCGCGACATCATCCACCTGGAAGTGGGCGAGCCGGATTTCCCGACACCGCCATTGATCATCGAAGCAGGCATCAAGGCACTGTCTGAGCGCAAGACGTTCTACACCGGCGCTGCCGGCTTGCCAGCACTGCGCGAAGCCATTGCCGGGTTTTACCAGTCGCGTTTCGGTGTCAGCGTCGATCCGTCGCGCATCATTTGAGGTAGCCTGAATTCCGTAGACACGCCTGTTTGGTAAAATCTGAACCAACAGGAGTGCGAAATGAGCAAGAGAGT
>NZ_JBVVOL010000045.1:0-13485 GCF_055810895.1 Formivibrio sp. oc-25
AAGTCAGGCGAAAATCTGCTGATCAAGTGGAAACTTTTGGACGCCGGTCGGTGGAAAAAATTGGATGCCGGTTGACATTCATTTTCGAGAAGTCGGTCAAAGCAGCGCTGCGGGCCCAAGGGTTCGACGTCACAGAGATCAAGCGAGTGGGGCGCGCTGAGTTCGATGTCGTTGCGACGCTCAACGGTGTTATCTACAACATCCAGTGCAAGAACAACCTCGTCGACTTGAATCGGATCGGGGCTGACCTGCGAATGTTTGTTCGCTACAACCGCTTCCTTGACCTGGCCTACCGGAAGGCTCTCGAGAAGGAACGCGGCCGCGAGTACGTACTCCTGGGGGAGCTGGGCCTGACGGCGATCAAGAATTTCGTTGTGAGCCGCTTCCCTGTCGCAACGCAGAACCCGTGCATTTTGGCCTACGGCGAGATCTCGCGATTCAGGTCCTTGGCAGTGGCCGCGTAGGGCCAATGGCTTGTGCGCAGGTGCACTGGATTGGCGCGTCTCACCTCTGTTATAAGCCGGTTTATGAGCGCCCATCGTTTCCGCCGCTGACTGCCGATGAATAGTGTGCTGCAAGTGACTGCGCGGAGCACGATTGAGAGTACATTCTCAAGCCGCAGTCACTGCTCAGCTTAAGGTCGAACTTCCGCTCCTTTGCCTAAACCGGTCGCTGCAACACTTTGGTATGAACGTCGGGTTTGGCCGAAAAATTGCCCTTGCCTAGAACAGTTGCCCTTCATGCAGTTAAGAACGTCGAAACGTAGAGTTCGAACAGTGAAGTAAGGCAAATTTTGTCGGGGGGGTACTTTAAAGTGTTACGAGACCATTCTGTGATACAGAATGGCTATATGTAAATTTTGACTAGACATGTATTACTGTGCCTAGCTGGGCACAAAGAAAAAGATCGGCGAAGGTCATTTCAGCACTAGCGACAGATTTGTGCCCAAGTCTATGGGCACAGATTGGGCACATGGTGGGCACAAAAGTTTTTTGTACCCAAATCGATCACTAGAAACTAAAAAGCCGCTGATCAATTTTTCAATTGAATCAGCGGCTTAGTATTGGTTGCGGGAGTAGGACTCGAACCTACGACCTTCGGGTTATGAGCCCGACGAGCTGCCAACTGCTCCATCCCGCGTCAGAGAAACGAGATAATAGCGGGATCCACGGGGTCGGTCAAGGAAAACCGTGGATGCCGCCTTGTGTCAAATTACCATTTGCTATTTCCGTGAGGATTCCTGCCGTTAACCCGCGATTTCCTCGATGCGATGGCAGGCAATCATTCTGCCGTCCAACGGGCGCAATTGCGGGACTTGTTGCCTGCAAGTTTCCGTTGCAAACGGGCAGCGCGTGTTGAACGTGCAGCCCGTGGGCGGGTTGAGCGGGGAAGGCAGCTCCCCGGTCAGCTTGACCTTCTCGCGTCGATCCTCTGCCCGGATGGCCGGGGTGGCCGACATCAGTGCCCGGGTATAGGGGTGCAGGGGACGGCGGTAGATCGTCTCCTTTGTGCCGTATTCCACGGTGGAGCCGAAGTACATCACCATCACGTCATCGGCCACATGCTCGACCACAGCCAGGTTATGGCTGACAAACACATAGGCAGTGTTGAATTCCTGCTGCAGATCCATGAACAGGTTCAGGATCTGGGCCTGGATGGAAACGTCCAGTGCCGAGGTCGGCTCATCCGCAACCACGATCTGCGGGTTCAGGATCATGGCGCGGGCAATGGCGATGCGCTGGCGCTGGCCGCCGGAGAACATGTGCGGGTAGCGGTGATAATGCTCCGGGCGCAGCCCCACGGTCGTCATGATGGCGCGTACGCGCTCCTCGCGTTCCCTGGCATCGAGCACGGTATTGAGCAGCAGCGGCTCGGACAGCATGGTGCCGATCTGCTTGCGCGGGTTGAGCGAGGCATACGGGTTCTGGAACACCATCTGCACCTTGGGTCGCAGCACCTTCAGGCTGGCGGCATCGGCCGTGGCAATATCAATGCCGTCGATGGTCAGGTGCCCGGCGGTGGGCGATTCGATCAGGGTCAACTGGCGTGCCAGTGTGGATTTGCCGCAACCGGATTCACCCACCACAGCCAGTGTCTTGCCACGTGACAGGGCAAAGCTGACATCGTTGAGTGCCTTGACGCTGGCATGGCCGCGCAGGAAGCCGCGCGAAACCTGGTAATGCTTGGAGAGCTGACTCGCGGTCAGGATAGGATTCTGGTCATTCATAGCGAAGGTCTCCCGGCTGCATCGAGCGGGGTAAAGCAGCGAACCTGGCTGGCCTGGGCCGAAACCAGCTTGGGATGTTCATTGCGGCATTTGTCATTGACATAGGGGCAGCGCGGCGAAAGCAGGCAGCCGAGCGGGCGGTCATACTGGCCTGGCACCACGCCGGGCAAGGTGGCCAAACGCTCGGCACCCTTGCTGTGTTCCGGAATGGAGGCCAGCAGCGCCTGGGTATACGGATGATAGGGCCGCTCGAAAATCTGCGGCACCGGGCTGGCTTCCACCACTTCACCGGCGTACATCACGGCAACCCGATGCGCCACCTCGGCAACGACGGCCAGATCATGCGTAATCAGGATCAGCGCCATATCCTGGCTCTTCTGCAGGGATACCAGCAGATCCATGATCTGCGCCTGCACCGTCACATCGAGTGCAGTAGTCGGCTCGTCTGCGATCAGCAGCTTGGGATTGCAGGCGATGGCCATGGCGATCATCACGCGCTGGCTCATGCCGCCGGACAATTGATGCGGATAGGCAGACAGGCGGGATTTGGCGGCAGGAATCTCCACCAGCTCCAGCAATTCGATCGCACGTTTCTGCGCCTCGGCTTTGGATAGCCCCAGATGCAGACGCAGCGTTTCCATCAACTGGAAACCCACGGTATAGGCCGGATTCAGGCTGGTCAGGGCATCCTGAAAGATCATGGCCACGTCCTTGCCGACCAACTGCCGCTTGGCAGCGGGGTTGAGCGTCAGCAGATCCTGACCATCAAACACCAGCTGATCTGCCGTCACGCGCCCCGGCGCATCGACCAGCCCCATCAGCGCCAGCATGGTCACGCTTTTGCCGGAACCGGATTCACCGACGATCCCGACAATTTCGCCGCGATTGATCGAAAGACTGACGTTTTGCACGGCGCGGAACGGGTTATCCGTACTGCCAAACTCGACGGAAAGGTTCTTGATATCGAGCAAACTCATGATGACATCCCTTTACGCGAGTTTCTTCAGTTTCGGGTCCAGCGCATCGCGCAGGCCATCGCCCATCAGATTGAGGGCAATCACATTGAACAGAATGGTCAGACCCGGCATGGTCACCACCCACCAAGCGCTTTCGATGTAATCGCGCGCGGAAGCCAGCATGGTGCCCCATTCCGGCAACGGCGGTTGCGCACCCAGGCCCAGAAAGCCCAGCGCAGCGGCATCGAGAATCGCGGCAGAGAAACCCAGCGTTGCCTGCACGATCACCGGCGCCATGCAGTTGGGCAGCACCGTATTGAACATCAGGCGCAGCTTGCCGGCGCCCGCCAGGCGGGAAGCCACCACGTAATCGCGGTTGAGTTCGGTCATCGCGGCGGCACGGGTCAGGCGCACATAAGCCGGCAGGCTGACGATGGCAATCGCAATCATGGTATTGGCCAAGCCTGGTCCCAGCACCGCGACAATGGCAACGGCCAGCAGCAGCGAGGGCAAGGCCATCATGATATCCATGGCCCGCATGATCGCAGTACCAACGGCCTTGGGATAAAACGCCGCAACCAGCCCCAGGACGATACCGGGCAGCAGCGACAGCACCACCGAAATGGCACCAATCATCATCGAGACGCGTGCCCCGTACATCAGGCGCGAGAGGATATCGCGCCCCAGCTCGTCCGTGCCGAGCAGGTGAGCAAACTGGCCCGCTGCTGCCCAAGCCGGGGGCGACAGCAGCAGATCGCGGTTCTGCTCGATCGGATCATGCGGCGCCAGCCAGGGGGCCAACAAGGCTGCGAGCACCATCAGCGTCATGAAGCCAAGCGCCACCAGCGCACCGCGATTGGCGCGGAAACTGGCCCAGAACTCAGCCAACGGCGACGGATAACTGTATGCCGGCATGTCTGAGGTTGTGTTTTGAACGGATGTGGTCATGCCTTACCTCGCATGGCGGATACGTGGGTTGATGACACCGTAGAGAATGTCGACCAACAGATTGACGAGAATGATCATGGATGCCACCAGCAGAATGCCGCCCTGCACCACCGGGTAATCACGCCGGCTGATCGAATCGATCAGCCATTTGCCGATGCCCGGCCAGGAAAAGATGGTTTCGGTGAGCACCGCACCCGCCAGCAACGTGCCTACCTGCAGGCCAATCACCGTGACTACCGGCACCAGTGCATTGCGCAAGGCATGCACCACGACGATACGTACAGGAGAAAGACCTTTGGCGCGGGCGGTACGGATGTAATCCTCGCGCAGCACTTCCAGCATGGAAGAACGTGTCATGCGCGCAATGACCGCCATCGGAATCGTGCCCAGTACGATGGCGGGCAGGATCAGGTGCGATACGGCAGAAGCAAACGCGCCTTCCTCGCCCGACAACAGCGAATCGATCAGCATGAAACCAGTGACCGGTGGGATATCAAACAGCAGATCCATGCGTCCGGATACCGGAGTCCAGCCGAGGAAAACCGAAAACAGCATGATCAGCATCAGGCCCCACCAGAAGATCGGCATGGAATAACCGGTAAGTGCCGTGCCCATCACCACATGATCGACCACGGTACCGCGCCGGCTGGCCGCGACAATGCCGGCCAGCAACCCGGCAACGGAGGCAAACAGCATGGCGCACAATGAAAGCTCAACCGTGGCCGGAAACAGTTTCATAAACTCAGAAACAACCGGCTCGTGCGTGACCAGCGATTCACCCAGATTGCCCTGAACCAGTTTGCCCAGATAGCTGAAGTACTGAATATATAAAGGCTGATCCAGGCCAAGGCGTTGCATGGCCTGGCGATAGAATTCGGGATCCAGCCGGCGTTCGCCGACCATGATCAGCACCGGATCGCCCGGAATCATGTGAATCAGTGCAAACGCCAGCAGCGTGATGCCCAAAAAGGTCGGGATCACCACGGTAATGCGGCGCAAAATAAATGCAAACATAGTGCTACTCCCCACCGTTTCACACGCGCTGGCCGCAGTGCATCCGGATCAGATCCGATTCGGCACAGCACGCAGGAAACAGGGCCAGAAAACAAAAAGCCCGGACCGGCATACCGATCCGGGCTTTTGTCGGAATGATTACTTGATGCTCACGCCATAGAAGGAATGCAAGGCGAATGGGCTGACCTTGAAGCCCTGCACTTCCTTGCGCATGGGTACATTGGTCGTCGAATGGGCAATCGTGGTCCACGGCAGTTCACGCTTGAATACCAGCTGGGCCTTTTCATACAGGCGGGTACGTTCCTGCTGGTTGGTCAGCGTGCGTGCCTTGACGATCAGATCGTCAAATTCCTTGAAGCACCATTGCGAATAGTTGTTGCCACCCACGGCCGAACAACCAAGGTTCACGCCCAGCCAGTTGTCCGGATCGCCATTGTCGCCATTCCAGCCAATCAGTATCGCGTCGTGCTCGCCACTCTTGGCGCGCTTGAGGTATTCGCCCCATTCGTAAGTGGTGATCTTGGCCTTGACGCCGATCTTGGCCCAGTCGGCCTGGATCAGCTCCGCCATCAGCTTGGCGTTGGGGTTGTACATGCGCTGTACCGGCATCGCCCACAGGGTGGTCTCAAAACCGTTGGCATGACCGGCCTTTTTCAACAGTTCCTTGGCCTTTTCCGGGTTGTAGCCGGCATCTTTCAGGTTCTTGTTGTAGGACCATTGTGTCGGCGGCATCGGATTGGTGGCAGGCTGGCCCGCACCCTGATAGACGGCATCGATAATGGCTTTCTTGTTGATGGCCATATCGAGTGCCTGGCGCACCTCGAGTTGATCCAGCGGTTTGTGCTTGACGTTATAGGCCAGGTAGCCAAGATTGAAACCGGCCTGCGATGTCACGCTCAAGGCAGGCTGGTTCTTCAAGCCTGCAATATCGGCAGGACGCGGATACGGCATGACATGGCACTCGCCCTTTTGCAGCTTCTGCGCCCGTACCGAGGCATCCGGCGTAATGGCAAAAATCAGGCGATCAAGCTTTACGTCACCAGCTTTCCAGTAAGTCTTGTTGCCGTCATAACGGATGGCGGCATCTTTCTGGTAACTCTTGAAGATGAACGGGCCGGTACCGATCGGCAAGGTATTCAGCTGTGTAACCTTGCCATCCTTGAGCAGTTTGTCGGCATATTCCGCCGAATGGATCGAGGCAAACGACATGGCCAGATTCTGCAGGAAGGCTGCATCGGCACTCTTGAGCTTGAACACCACCGTGTAATCGTCTTTCTTTTCCACCGAGACGATATTGGTATCCATGGCCATGTCCGAGGCATACGGGAACTCGGTCGGCGCAGCCTTGTTGAAGGGCAGATCCTTGTTGGTGAAACGCTGGAAAGTGAAGATCACATCATCCGCATTGAAATCGCGGCCGGGCTTGAAGTAGTCAGTCGTGTGGAACTTGACTCCACGACGCAGGCTGAAGGTCCAGGTCAGGTTATCGGCACTGGCTTCCCATTTCTCGGCCAGGCCGGGGCGCACCTGGGTTGAACCGCGTTCAAACTCGACCAGCCGGTTGAAAACGGTCTCGGCCGAAGCATCGAAATCGGTACCAGCGGTATAGCGGGCAGGGTCAAAACCGGCCGGGCTGCCTTCCGAACAGAAAATCAATGTCTTGCCGGCCGCAAGTGCCGGCGCTGCGGAAACGGTACAAGCCAAGGCCGCGGCCCAAAGGCATTTCTGGAATCGCATGTTTCACTCCCCAAAATTTGATCTTGCTGGCGCCACGAATGGTGTCAGGCTTGGGGAGGAATGCTAGGCGGCTTGCTGATATGTTGTTATCCGGTGTATCCCGTATCAAATAGCTCGGTCTAGACAGTCCAATCCACCCATCCGCGCCACGCAGTCATGAGCACGATCACGCCAAAGGCAATGCGATACCAGGCGAACGCGATGAAGGTATGGGTAGAGATAAAGCGCAGCAAGGCACGTACTGCAAAAAAGGCACTGATCATCGATGCCAGAAAACCCACGGCAAATACGCCGGCATCATGCATGTCCAGGGCATGGCGCAACTTCCACAAGCTGTAGAGCGAAGCTGCCGAAAGCGTGGGGATGGCCAGGAAGAAGGAAAATTCCGTAGCGGCCTTGCGCGACAGGCCGAAAAACAATCCGCCGATGATGGTTGCGCCGGAGCGCGAGGTGCCCGGAATCAACGCAAAACACTGCGCCAGTCCAACCTTGATCGCGTCGAGCAAGGTCAGATCATCAACACTTTCCACCCGCACCGTATGCTTGCGCTTTTCTGCCCACAGAATCACCAGACCACCGATGATAAAAGCCAGCGCCACCGGCACCGGCTTGAACAATACCGCCTTGATCATCTTGTTGAACAACAAGCCCATCAGCGCAGCCGGCACAAAGGCCACGGCCACATTGATCAACAGATTGCGCTCTCGTCCCGGCCTCACCGCGCCGACGAAGGTATGGCCAAGCTTGTGGCGATATTCCCAGATCACCGCCAGCATGGCGCCAAACTGGATAAAGATTTCGTAGACGTCGCGCTTTTCCTTGTCGAGGAAATTCAGCAGATCGCCGGTCAGAATAAGGTGGCCAGTACTGGATATCGGCAAGAACTCCGTCAAGCCTTCGACCACACCCATAATGACGGATTTGAACAACAGCAACAGATCCATGACCGATTCCACCAAGCGCATTGAGCAAGGCGGCGATTATAGCCGGCAACGTGTTCTGCCGTGCAGAAGTGGCCGCTCATACAGAAAATTCACACCTCGCGGAACTTTATTCCGAACTGATTATCTGATGAGTGTATGCAGTGGTGATGAACCCCTCGTCCCGCTGCTGCTGGATGCAAGACTGCTTGCTCCACTCCTCCCTGCTTGCGGGCGCCTGAAAAGGCGCCCGTTTTTTATTCAGGGGCCACACGCCTCAGCGCTTGCGTTGATGCGCCAGCAACGCCTCAACCGCCTGGCGCAGGGCAGGATCAGCCACGTCATGCGCCAGATCGGAAAAAGCCTCCAGCGCAGCATCCGGCAAAGAAGAAAACTGGCTGCTTTTCTCGGGTTTATCCTGCTGCAATGCCACTTGCACACGCGGACGAACAGCCGTGGCATGCCAGTTTGCCGCCTGCAGGGCTGCAATAATCGTTGGTGCCAGCATGCGCAGTCGTGTTGCCGCAGCGCTATGCGGAACCGCAACCATCAGCTCCGACCCAACCCATGCCACCCCCTGACACAACGGGGCCAATTCCGGCGGCACCGAACGGCGAATGATTCCGAGCACCTGGTTAAGCGCATCGACACGCTGAACAATTTGTGAAAGTCGGGCATCCCGACCAATGAAACTGGCAGATGAGACGCGGCGAGCCATGGTTTTTGCTGCGAGGGGAACAGGCATCGATCATAGGCCGGAATATCGGGCTTGGCGAGTCCGTCCACATGGCCGCACCGCCACCGCAACGGCACGGTAGCATCGGGCTGGCACGAGTGTGGTAATATCCACGCCAAACAAAAACCATACCTGCCGCCAGGCTGCCAATCAGGCTGGCGCAGTGGGCAAAGCCCAATACGCAAGAAGGCTTTGCTGCACGGAGATGATAATGGATGCATGCGCGGCGGACGGGGTAACCCGATCCGCCGTTGTCGTTATCGTTGAATAATCGGAATCTGCCCTTACCTGCCGAGTTTCGGGCTCACATTGATGGCTTAAACATGATCGCCAAACTGCTCAAGAAAGTTTTCGGAAGTCGCAACGACCGCCTGCTCAAACAGTACGGTGCAGTTGTTCGCAAGATCAATGCACTGGAAGCCGATATCAGTCAGCTATCCGACGAGGCCCTGCGCGCCAAGACTGACGAATTCCGCCAGCGACATGCAGACGGCCAATCGCTGGACGATCTGTTGCCGGAGGCCTTTGCCGTTTGCCGCGAAGGTGCCAAGCGTGCGCTGGGCATGCGCCATTTCGACGTACAGTTGATCGGCGGCATGACCTTGCACCAGGGCAAGATTTCCGAAATGCGTACTGGCGAAGGCAAGACGCTGGTCGCCACCCTGCCCGCCTACCTCAACGCCCTGACCGGCAAGGGCGTGCATGTCGTGACCGTGAACGACTACCTGGCCCAGCGCGACAGCAACCAGATGGGGCGCGTCTTCCGCTTCCTCGGCCTTTCCTGTGGGGTAAACCTGGCGCAGATGTCGCATGAAGAAAAGCAGGCGGCCTACAACTGCGACATCACCTACGGCACCAACAACGAATTCGGCTTTGACTACCTGCGCGACAACATGGCGTTCCGCAACGAGGAACGCGTGCAGCGCGGGCTGGCTTACGCTGTCGTCGATGAAGTGGATTCGATCCTGATCGACGAGGCGCGTACCCCGCTGATCATTTCTGGACCGGCCGAGGACAATACCGAACTCTATATCCGCATGAACGCGGTGCCACCGCGGCTGACGCGCCAGGAAACCGAAGATGGCGAGGGCGATTACTGGGTGGATGAAAAAGCCAACCAGGTCATGCTGTCGGAAGCCGGCCACGAGCATGTCGAAACCATCCTGACCCAACTCGGCATGATCGCCGAAGGCGACAATCTCTATTCCGCCGGCAATATCAGCCTGGTGCATCACCTCAATGCCGCACTGCGCGCGCATGCCCTGTTCCATCGTGACCAGCACTATGTGGTGATGGATAACGAAATCGTGATCGTCGACGAATTCACCGGCCGCCTGATGGCCGGCCGCCGCTGGTCCGAAGGCCTGCATCAGGCAGTGGAAGCCAAGGAAGGCGTCAAGATCAACCAGGAAAGCCAGACCTACGCCACGATCACACTGCAGAACTACTTCCGCATGTATGGCAAGCTCTCGGGCATGACCGGTACCGCTGATACCGAAGCTTATGAATTCCAGCAGATCTACGGTCTGGAAACCGTGATCATCCCGACCAACAAGCCGATGATCCGCGATGACCGCCAGGATCAAGTCTTCAAGACGGCCAAGGAAAAATACGGCGCCATCATTGCCGATATCCGCGAGTGCCAGGCCCGTCAGCAGCCGGTGCTGGTCGGCACGACCTCGATCGAGCAATCCGAATTGCTGTCGGAAATGCTCAAGGCCGAAAAACTGGCGCACAACGTGCTCAATGCCAAGCAGCACGCTCGCGAAGCAGAGATCGTCGTCCAGGCTGGCAGCCCAGGCATGATCACCATTGCCACCAACATGGCCGGTCGCGGTACCGATATCGTGCTCGGCGGCAATCCGGAACCACAGATCCGCGCGATCGAAGCCGACGAAAGCCTGGATGAAGTAAGCAAACGCAGCAAGATCGATGCACTCAAGGCCGAATGGCAAAAGCTGCACGAACAAGTCGTGGCCGCTGGCGGTCTGCACATCATCGGTTCCGAGCGTCACGAATCCCGCCGTATCGACAACCAGTTGCGTGGCCGCTCCGGCCGCCAGGGCGATCCGGGCTCCAGCCGCTTCTACCTCAGCCTGGAAGACCCGCTACTGCGCATCTTCGCGGGTGACCGTGTTGCCTTCGTCATGGACAAGCTCAAGATCCCCGAAGGCGAACCGATCGAAGCCGGTATGGTCAGCCGTGCGATCGAATCCGCCCAGCGCAAGGTAGAGGGCCGCAACTTCGATATCCGCAAGCAGTTGCTCGAATACGATGATGTCGCCAACGAGCAGCGCAAGGCCATCTACGCCCAGCGCAACGAAATTCTGGAATCCGAAGACGTCTCGGAAACCATTACCGCCATGCGTGACAGCCTGGTGGCCGATATGTTCGAGCAATACATCCCGCCTGATGCCATGGAAGAGCAATGGGATGTTCCGGGCCTGGAAAAGGCACTGGCAGAACTCAGCATCACCGCCCCGGTTGCCGAATGGCTGCAACACGAGCCATCACTTGATGACGCCGCCATCAAGGGTCGCATCCAGGCAATCGCGGCCGAAAGCTATGCAGGCAAGGTAGAGCTGGCCGGTGAAACCTCCTTCCGCCAGTTCGAACGCGCCGTACTGCTGCAACACGTCGATCATCACTGGCGCGAGCATTTGTCCATGCTTGATCACCTGCGTCAGGGCATTCATCTGCGCGGTTACGCCCAGAAAAACCCGAAGCAGGAATACAAGCGCGAAGCGTTCGAGCTGTTTGCCAGCCTGCTTGAGCGGATCAAGCGTGATGTTGTGGCCATCGTGATGAACGTACAGGTACGCACCCAGGAAGATGTGGAAGCCGTCCAGCCCAAGGAGCTGCCGGAAGGCATGCAGTATCACCACGACGATCTTGTTCCGGGTGCCGAGGATGAAGCTGGCGAAGCCGCCCACCAGGCACAGGAAGCACGTTTTGCCGGTGTCGGCCGCAATGAACCCTGTCCGTGCGGTTCAGGCAAGAAATTCAAGCAATGCCACGGCCGCCTGGCCTGATCTGCAGACGTTGACTGGCGGATTTCATCCCGCTAGTCTAACGCCCACGGGCCGATAGCTCAGCTGGGAGAGCGCTGCGTTCGCAATGCAGAGGTCGTGAGTTCGATCCTCATTCGGTCCACAATATTCAAGGGCTTAGCGTTTGCTAAGCCCTTGTTGTTTCTGGTGAGCGGTATACATCAAAAGGTGTTTGGCTCCGCATCCATCCTTTGATGAATCATCTTGAATATCTCGGAACATAACCTCAACATCATCATTCAAACCTGACCACCGTCCAGTGCATGACAGGAAAATTCCAGCACGATCTCTGCAGCCTTCGTCTTGGCAATTTCGATAATGATCTCTGGGTAACGACCGATGGAAATCATTTCCAGACCACCGCAAGTTCAGCAGACATGACTCGAACGGCTGGCCAGGCAATTCGACAAGATCCTGGGTGGGGGCTGGATTCGCCAGTTGAATCACGATCACCAGCAGCAGCTTGTGCAAAATAAACAGATTTTACTCAACGCATTCGAATCACGAAATGAGCCGAAGCGCTCGCCTCTTTGCTGCGACAGGTCACCTTGGTACAAAACTCAATACTGTCATGGCTTCAGGCATGACTCCTCGGATTGACACCAAATCGGCAAGCATATTGATCAGTAAGAAAACAGCCCGGTCAATCAAATGGCCGGGCTGCGATACAGGACTACAAGTAAAAAGGAATCGGCTTAGCGCATGGCATCGATCTGTTTGATTTCCTCGGCACCACCAGATTTGGCGATGAAGGATGCACGCACACCCTTAGTACCTTCCAGGAACGGTTGCTGGTCGATCTTTTCAACCACCTGCACACCGGCCTTCTTCACTTCTTCCACCTGTTTGGCAATCAACTCGTTATTCAGCTTGCGCTGCAACTGGCCAGCCTCACGCGCAGCTTCGATCAGCGCCTTTTGCTGGTCAGCCGGCAGCGCTTCGAACTTGGCCTTGTTCATGGCCACGATCAGAGCGCTGTAAGCGTGGTAGGACAGGGTCAGGTGCTTCTGCACTTCGTACAGCTTGGCCGACACAAACACACCAATCGGGTGTTCCTGCGCATCCACCGTCTTCATTTCCAGCGCGGTATAGAGTTCAGCCAGGGGCATCGGTACCGGGTTGGCGCCGAGCAGCTTGAATGCTTCGATATGTACCGGGCTGCCGGTGGTACGCATCTTCAGGCCCTTCACATCGGCCGGGGTGCGGATCGGGCCCTTGGAGTTGGTCATCTGGCGCCAGCCGTTATCCCAGAAGGCCAGGCCCTTCAGGCCAACGGCATCGAGTTTGGCGAGCATGTCCTGGCCAACCTTGCCATCGAGTACGCGGTAGGCATGATCGGTATCCTTGAACATGAACGGAATATCAAACATGCTCAGCAATGGCACCATGCCACTGAAGTTGGCCGAACCGGATACCAGCATATCAACTGTGCCGCCACGCACGGCCGTGATCGCGGCCTGGGAATTACCCAAGGTGCTGTCTGGGAACAGCTTCAGATCGAGCGCGCCATTGGTCTTGGCCTTCAGCAGGTCACTGAATTTCTGACCAGCGATGTACTGCGTATCGGTGCGCGGCGCTTCAGAAGCAAAACGCAGTGAGGTGGTGGCTTGCGCTACACCGATAGTCGTCGTCATCAGACCGGCAGCCAGCAAAGTACGTACGAGCAGGGATTGCATTTTCATCTCAACTTCTCCTCAGGGTTAAGAACGACAACTGCTACATAAAACGACTTGGCGACCTGCAACCACATGCCATTGAACCTTTGGCAGTGGAACAGGCAGGGTTACAACATCCAGCGAAGTGGCGTCAAAATCAGTGCAGGGAACAGGGCAAACAGCAGCAACAGGGCCAGCATGGCGCCCAGGTACGGCAGCACACCCTTCACGCATGCCTCGAA
>NZ_JBVVOL010000046.1:0-12395 GCF_055810895.1 Formivibrio sp. oc-25
AAGGCCACTGCAAAAGTCGGGCTGGCCGAGAAGTACAACAATATTGCGGGTAAAGGTGCGCAATTCGGGCTTGTCGATGCCAAACAGGCCAAAATCGAAAATTACGTCACACAGAAGACGCTCGACGGGCTGTTCCTGATCATCGCGGAGCAGGAAAGCGCGATCCGTAAAGATCCGGTCGGCAGTGCCACCGGCATGGCCCAAAAGGTTTTTGGGCTAATCGGGAAATAACTCACGCATTGCGTACAAAGTGAGTTCTATAGTCAACTGACGCACATCGTGAATGGCGAAATTTACTGACGCATTCAGGATACAGCGACTGATACACTCCCGCTGCTTCGCATGCGCTGCAAAATCAGGCAGCACAGAAAAGCCATTTTTAATCAGCAGGATACGAACACTATCCCCTTCGGTATCCACAGAAATTGTGGATTAGACCGATGTGCCAGCCGCTTAGCCGACTAACACCACTGGATAATCAGGGGAAGGCAAGAGGCAGTGCGTACCTCTTGCCGCCAGATGCAGCTATTGCTTCACAGCGTCTTTCAGTGCCTTGGCGGGTGTAAATTTGGGAGCGCGCTTGGCTGCGATCGTGATCGTCTCGCCCGTAGCTGGATTGCGCCCAGTACGCTCTGCCGTTTTCTTTACGGCGAACTTGCCCAAACTTGGCAAGGTCACTTCACCGCCCGCAGCCAGTAACTCCGTGATCACGAAATTCAAGGATTCCAGGAAAGCACTGACATCCGCCTTGCTTACCGTCCGTTCATGGTTCAGCGCCATGTTTTTTGCAGAATCTCAATCAACTCGGTTTTAGTCATGGCGGTTCCAGCCCAAAGATGAAGAGCGGACAGCATACCGGGCCAGCACAGGGCCGTCGAGGCAGCTCAGTGGCAATTAGACTCGACGGCGGGTTATTGCTCTGGAGGCCCCGCGTTACATGAGACGACGCGTTTCTGCCGTTACCAAAAGCTCAATGATTACGAGAAACAGCCATCCTGAATGACTACTGACCACCGGAACCTGCCGGATGTCCAATTCACACTCCGTGCCCATAACGGACGTTCATGATCGTGATACTTCTGTGGCAGATTCCAAGGTTTAAGCTGCCATTTGAAAAGAAGATGCACAAGGCTCATTTACACAGAATTCTGTAGGCCCGCTTAGGCGTGCTTATCGCTCTCCGAGTGCCGTTCCAAATCGCCGCAGCAGGGGCCGGAGCAGATAGACAAGCAAGGTACGCTCGCCGGTCTTGATAACTACCGTTGCCTGCATCCCCGGCTGGAGCTGCAGCCCGCCCAGTTTCCCAATTTCCGCCGGGGGCACCCTTATGCGGACTGCGTAATAGGATGCCCCGGATCGCGAATCGGTAAGCGCATCAGCGGAGACAACCATGACCGAACCGCTGACGATGGGGCTGCCGGAGCGTGCTGTCATGTAGGCATCGAAGCGTACATCCGCCAGCATGCCAGGTTGGACCCGATCGATATACAACGGGGCGAGTTGAGCCTCGACGATCATTTCATCGCCCTCCGGGACAATATCCATGATGCGGTCGCCCGGTTTGACCGTGCCGCCAAGGGTATGGACGGCGAGATCGACTACCGTACCGTTCACTGGTGCGCGTATCACCAGCCGCTGGTATGTGTCAGAGAGTGCAGTCATCCGTTCGGCTAACGTCGCCACATCCCGCTGAACCTCGGCAAGCTGCGTCTCGACTTCGCGTCGGTATTCGATCTCGCGCTGTTTACCGCGCATGCGGAACTCCGCTAACCGTGCCTTGACGCTGGCGATATTTGCGAGATCCTCGCTCTGCTTGCTCTGCACTTCAGCAAGTTGGCGCTCCATATCAAGCAGGTGATTACGAGAAACGAATCCCTGCGCATTGAGCTTCACATAGGAGGCAAGTTGTTCATTGAACAGGTGAATCTGTTTTTCGTGCCCAGCTAGCAACTGATTCAGGCTGTGCAATTGAAGCTCAAGGCCACGCACGGATTCAGCGATGATGGCAAGCTCACCCTGAAGTGCCGCACGGCGCGAGCGGAACAGCTCGCTCTGGGCTCGTAATGTGGACGCAAACTCAGGCTCCTTAGCCTTATCAAGGAGTTCGCTTGGGTATTCGATTTCATGCCTACCACTACGTTCGGCCTTGAGCCGTGCCTCGGTCGCTTTCGCGATTCGCCATTGACTCTGCGTGGCGTTGAGTGAGGCCTTGACCTGAGTCTCGTTGAGGGTGACCAGCGCATCTCCCGCACGAACCTTCTGCCCCTCCTGCACGTCAATTTTTTCGATGATCCCACCACTCAGGTGATCGATACGCTTGCGCTTTGACTCGACCGAAACTACGCCGGGTGACGGCACCCCCTCATCGAGTTGGGCCAGTGATGCCCAGGCAAGGAACCCACCCAAACCGAGCACGAGTACCCACAATCCGAGGCGGATAGCGGCGCCATAATCGGCCTGTGGCCCGGCACTGACTGCCGGCGGCAATGTCGAGAGCGTCTCTTGTTCGCGATTATTGGATTGGCGCTCCCCGCTCATGCGTCCTCTCCCGGCGTCCTGTTCAATTCAGTATTTGGCGCGCGCACCTGTACGCCAGCAGTAGCCTTGAGGACTTCGTCACGCGGACCGAAGGCCTGTATCTTGCCTGACACGACTACCATCATGGTGTCGGTCGCGCGCAGGATATTAACCCGGTGCGTGACAAGAAAGACGGTGCATCCTTCGGCCTTGAGTGTACGTAACGCCGCCATCAACGCGGCCTCGCCTGCGTCGTCAAGATTGGCATTGGGCTCATCCAATACCACCAGCGCGGGTTTTCCGTAGAGCGCACGTGCCAGCGCAATCCGTTGGCGCTGTCCCCCAGAAAGCACCATGCCTCCCTCGCCGATCGGAGTCTCGTAGCCTTTCGGCAGCTGAAGAATCAGCTCATGTACACCGGCACGACGCGCAGCACTGACCAATTTCTCCGAATCAAGTGCCCCGAAGCGGGCGATGTTTTCTGCTATCGTCCCATCAAACAATTCGACATCCTGCGGCAGGTAACCCACATAGGGACCAAGTTGCCCCTTGTTCCAGCTATGGATTTCCGCACCGTCGAGTCGCACTGCGCCAGCAAGCGGCGTCCATACGCCGACAAGTGCGCGAACGAGTGTTGATTTACCTGAAGCACTTGGCCCAACAACGCCAACGATACTGCCAGCAGCAACACTGAAATTCACGCCCTTGAGAATGGCGGTGCGACTGCCCGGTGCACCTACCACGAGGTTTTCAGCCGCAACATTGCCCTGTGGCGCAGGCAGGGTAATGAGATGTTCGCGCGCAGGATGTGCCTCAAGCAACTTGGTGAGCCGCGCATAGGCCCCGCGTGCTGTCACAAAGCTGCGCCAGGTTCCAATAGCCAGGTCAACAGGCGCAAGTGTTCGTCCAAGCAAGATGGACGCCGCGATCATACTTCCTGGCGTGAGCTGATTTCTGAGTACCAGCCAGGCGCCGAAACCCAATATGCCGCTTTGCATCGCCATACGTGTGAATCGGCTCGCCGATCCAATCAATGCTGACCTGTCACTCGCTTCGGATTGACGTGCGATAAAGCCGCTTTGCCGCTCTTGCCAGCGCGCCCGCAAACCGTCCAGCATGCCCATGGCTTCGATCGCTTCGGCGTTGCGCAATTGCACTGCAGCATACTGATTCGCGCTCGCAGAAAGCTTGCCTGCTTCTGCCTGGGCGGGTCCAGTCGCCCGCTCGTTTACCCAGGCCAACGCCAACAGCACCATCGCGCCGACCACTGCAAACACACCAAGCCAAGGGTTGAGCAGGAATATGACAAACAGGTAGATCGGGGTCCACGGCGTGTCAAAGAAAGCGAAAAGACCCTTTCCCGTAAAAAACTGGCGCACCCCGGAAAGGTCGGACAATGCCTGAGTCGGACTTGTTACCCCGCCCGCCAGGGTTTGCCCGAAGGCTGCATCAAAAACACGCGTACCCAACTGCATATCCAGGGACACCCCCACGCGTACCAAAACTCGTCCTCGCACGAAATCAAGCGTTGCCTCCAGCACTAACAACGCCAACATGAGCGCGGTGAGTAACAGTAGCGTGTCTTCATTGCGGCTGGTGAGTACGCGATCATAGGTTTGAAGCATGTAGATCGCTGGGGCCAACAGAAGAATGTTGATGGAACAGCTGAATACGCCAACCGCCAGGAAGGCGCGGCGCATCGAGCGAAGAAGATCGGTGAGTTCCCCGGGAGGGAGAATCATAATGGGATCATCTTTCCTAAATGAACAGAATGTGGGCTAGCCAAGTTATCACCATCGCTTTCCCCTTACGACCAGTATAGGCACACCGCATCGACAAGAAAAAGCCGGCGCCCCCCCCGCCGGCCTTCGATCGTCAAAACGCGCCGAATGCAGATTAGATAACTGTTTCGTACAGGTAAGTCTGATCCACTTGGGTCTGGAATGTCTGGCTCATGTCGACCGGCGCGGCGTCATCGCTGTACCAGGCAGTGACGGTTGCATCACCGTCGTTAGGCTTGTTGGTTAGGACGTCCATCACGGTGTAAGAGCTGTCACCATCCGCAGCCCAGTAGTCGTCATAACTTTCATTGGCGCTCCCGACACTACCACCCTTGAGTTGTGCGCCCATAAACACGGTGTCCGTACTGATATTTTGATCGTTTGCAACCAGCCAGGAGAGGATGGTATCGATCGAAGCATCCAGGTCGGTCTGCCCATCCCAGCCGTCGATCTTGACCGTATAGTAACCATCACTATTCCGGTCACCGCTTGTCGTCTCGAACACCAGCACGGCGTGTGAGATATCTTTCTCGAAGGTGGGGAAGCTGTCCTGGCTTCCCGTGCTATCTCCACCAGTATTATCGCCACCAGTGTCATTCCCGCCGCCTACGCCAGTCACGGAGAAGCTGACCGTCGCGGTATCACTCGCGCCATGATTGTCGGTCATCACATACTGGAACGAAAGATCGAGTACTTGCCCATCATTCAGATCAGCCAGATCGCCAGAGTCGTAAGTCCAGGTGCCGTCTGCGTTGAAGGTCAGCGATCCCGGGCCATCCCAAGGCGAGGACAACGAGTAGGTATGCGTATCAAGGCGATCGACGTCCGTGTCATTGGTCGTCACGTTGCCTGAAAGAAGGCTGCCTTCCTCAACGCTACCGGCTGCGTCACTGTTAGCATCCGGACCATCGTTCTGGCCTTTGACCACAACAGTGAAGCTCGCCTTGTCGTCGCTCCAGGAAGTCGCCTCTGTCTGGTTCCGGACATCGTACGAAAAGTTGTAGACGATTTGCTCGCCTTCGGAAAGTTCGTCTGCTGCGCTGGCGTCAAGAACATAGCTGCCGTCGGCGTTCAGCTTCAATGTACCGATGATGTCACCATCGCTAGAAAGTGCAATCTGGTTGCCGACAGCGCCACCACTCCAGCCTGTCACAGTGGTCGTGCCGCTGCCAGCATTGTCATTGGAAAAGACGTTGCCACTACCATTCAAGTCTTCGTCAACCAAGGCCAGATCATTGTTGGCCTCAATGGCCTGCGAGGTAATTTCAAGGATCTTGGAAGAATCGGCGCGGGTGCCGCCAACGACTCCGACCGATGTCAAGCGTGCCGCAAAGTCCACGCCACCCAAATCGGCAAGCGTCAAATCGCGCGCAGTGGAATCAAGCGTGAAGCTGAAACTCTGGATGTCGTTGCTACCGATCCCCGAGGTGCCGATTTCAACGCCAATGTCGTACCCCTTATCCGACCCGAGCAGTCCATTCATGTTCGCGCCGTCGCCAAGGTCCTTGATCGTATCGTTACCGATACGAAATTCAGTCATAGTACCGTCACTGGAGGTAATGACCAGCGAGTTGAGAATACTCTCGTCCGAGACATCAAAGAAGAGACCACGCAGGTCTCCAATCACGCCGCCTTCCTGCCACACATTGAATGTAAGTGTTCCATCAGCATTTTCGGTAACAGTCACCCAGACGGCCGGATTCCCTGTGCTGGTGGACGCATCATTGATTTGGAAAGTCATGGTAGCCATGGTGAGTACCTCTCGTCTGATTTATGAACTAAGATCGGAATTGATAATTCAATCCCATGACGCTCATAATACTTGAGTGAAATTGTCAACCGTTGCGCAAATGTAAATTGTTCTAACCACTCAACAAGCAGGAATGTGGAGGATCGGCGCTGGCGATCTTCGAGGTCAGGAAAATGATGAAGATTGGGTTTCTTGAAGATGATCGCATGCTGGCTCTGCTGTATTCGGAGAGCTTCAAGCGACTTGGATTCGAGTCCTCCGGCTTTGCATCCGTTGCGAGCTTGATTTCGTCTGTGTCAAAGGAACGATTTGATCTACTGTTGTTAGATTGGAGTTTGCCGGACGGGACCGCCGAAACTGCGATCAAATGGGTACGCAACAACCTTGGCTGGGAAATCCCCATCATTGTCGTGAGTGCAACTGATACCGAGAAAAATATAGTTCATGCACTTCAGCTTGGCGCAGACGACTATGTTTGCAAACCCGTCCGCGTCGATGAACTTGTGGCCAGAGTCCAGGCATTGTTTCGACGTTCGAGTAAGCGGCCAACTCAGCAGGTGATCTCATACCCTCCGTATGGATTCGATATCAGGGAAAACACGGTGAGCATGAATGGCGTGCCCGTTTCACTTACTCAGAAAGAATTTGACTTGGCTTTCTTTCTGTTTGAGAACGCAGGCAAGCTGGTTTCAAGAGTCAAGATCCTCGATAACGTTTGGGGGCACGCAGGAGAGATCGAGACTCGGACGATTGATGCTCACGTTAGCAAGCTTAAGAAGAAGCTACAGATTGACCCACAAAATGGTTGGAAGATTTCAACGGTTTATGGGTACGGCTATAGACTCGAGAAGTGTTCTGCCGCTTCATCTGCAGCCAAGTGATCCCCCCGGAATCAACGACTCTTTTGTTCCATTAAGCTCAGGCAAGAACACGTAATGTCTAGGTCATAATGAATCTTCCAAATAAACTGCTCACTTTCCTAGTGCCTTTCGCAGTATTTCTGATTGGCTTGTGCTTGTCAGTAGTAGCCGGCATTGAGTTGCGCAATGAAATCCTCGATGAGGCTAAAAGCGAGTTTCAGCGACGAGTCGAGCGTGTACACACCGAGGTTTTGCGACGTTTTCAGGTCCCTGTTTACGGACTGAACGGTGCCAAGGGCATGCTCGCTGCAAGCGAGAAAATTACACGATCGGGGTTTCGTGCATATGTCCAGGCGCGCGACTTGCCCAAAGAGTTTCCTGGGCTGAGGGGCTTTGGATTCATTGAACGCGTACCGCGTACCGCGTTGGATTCATTCATTGATGCAGCGCGTAACGATGGCGCGCCAGAGTTTGCTTTGCGCCAACTGGGCGAGAGCGAACAGCATCCTGACTACTTGATTATCAAATACCTTGAACCCGGAGCCAATAACGCCGGAGCCGTTGGCCTGGATATTGGCTCAGAAGCTACCCGAAGAGTTAGTGCTGAACAAGCCATTGACAGTGGTGAGCCCACGATGACGGGCGCTATCACACTGGTGCAGGATGATCGCAAAACACCCGGTGTGTTGATCATTGTTCCCGTCTACCTGAACGGAACATCTCCAGGCAATATGCCAGAGCGTCGCGCCGCATTGCGTGGTTTGGTGTACTCCCCGATCGTGATTGCCGAACTACTCCATAACATCGGGGATGTCGGCCCGGACAGTATTGATTTCGAAATCATCGACCACTCCACGATCTCGGATACAAGCACAACGCTTTATGACTTCGACGGTCACACCGAAAATCTCTCCGATACACAACATGCCGCCGAAGGGCGTCGATTTTTCGTCACTTTGCCGCTGAAAGTGCTCGGCCGCGACTTGACCTTGCAAGTGAGTAGCTCCTCCGGGTTCGATAGCGCTATTTCATTTACGCAGGCGTGGCTTGTATTCCTGACGCTCAGCATAATCAATACGCTATTTTCCCTTCTTCTGTATCAGCAAATGAGCGGGAAACGGCGCGCTGAAAAGCTGGCAAAGGAAATGACTGCAAAGCTTGAGATGGAGGAAGCGCGTGCCCGTGACTTCTCCCAAAGTGCTTCCGATTGGTTTTGGGAGACGGATGAGGAGCAACGCTTCATCTTTTTTTCGGAGAATTTTGCGCAAGCCTATGGATTTGATCCAGAGAGACTGCTCGGTAAAAGTATTCGGATAGTTTTCGAACGGATCTCACGTATGGGCGCCTTGAGTTCTCCAGATGATTTGGAGATTCCTCTTGCTCAACTCGATACCCGGCAGCCATTCAAGAATTTCGAGTATCAGACTGTCCTGGATACCGGTGAATGTCGCTGGCTTTCCATATCGGGAGTGCCGTATTTTTCCGCCGAAGGCGTTTTCTTGGGCTACCGGGGTACTGGCACGATAGTCACTGACCGTAAAAAGGCCGAGGCTGAGATTAGAACCCGAGAAAACAGAATTCGGGCGATCATCGAAACCACAGTGGACGGCATTATTGTCATCAATGCGGAGGGGATCGTGCAGTCAATGAACCCGGCTGCCACCAAGCTGTTTGGCTACAGCGAGGATGAGGTACTAGGGCGTAACGTCAGCATGTTGATGCCAGAACCTTACGCGACTGAACATGATAGCTATCTGTTCAAGTATCTGTCGACGGGCCAAAAGAAGGTCATCGGCATTGGTCGCGAGGTGAGTGGAAAGCGCAAGGATGGAAGCTTTTTCGCCATGGAGCTTGCTGTCAGCGAGATGGAGGCCAATGGCGCACGCATGTTCACAGGCATTGTTCGGGATATCACCGACCGCAAAAATGCAGAAGCCAGTTTGCTGGCGGCAAAACAAGCGGCGGACGCTGCAAATAGTGCCAAGTCGAGCTTTCTTGCTGCGATGAGCCATGAGATTCGAACACCGATGAACGGCATCCTTGGCATGCTCCAATTGCTATTACGTACTGGATTGACTCCGCGCCAGCTCGATTATGCATCCAAGGCAGAAGGCGCAACCCGGGCGCTGCTGGCCATCATCAATGACATTCTCGACTTCTCCAAGGTTGAGGCGGGAAAGCTTGAATTGAGCCTCGAATTCATGTTGCTAGATGAAGTCATGCGCGACCTGGCTGCTATTCTGTCATCCAACGTTGGCAGTAAAAATATCGAGATCGTGTTTGATCTTGCCAAAGACGTACCGCCAGCATTCATTGGTGACCCCTTGCGTTTGCGTCAGGTGCTGCTCAACTTGGCAGGTAATGCCGTCAAATTTACCGAAGAGGGAGAAATCGTCATTGGCATCAGGCTAGTCCAACATTACGCCGATGCGGTAGAAGTCGAATTTTCGGTTCGTGACACAGGTATCGGCATAGCGGCCGATAAGGTTGACGACATCTTTGGGGCGTTTAGCCAGGCCGAAACGTCAACGACACGTCGTTTTGGGGGTACCGGACTCGGGCTGGCAATCAGCCGCCGGCTGGTCGCCATGATGGGCGGTACCTTGTCGGTTGAAAGCGAACTTGGCAAGGGAAGCCGATTCTTTTTTACCATCCGACTCGCCATCGCAGACGAATTGGGTACGGAGCCAGTCAAAGGTAATGGCATCAGTGCGCCGTTAGGAGCGCAACGCTCCTATTTGACACCGCCGGGGACAGCACTGCGTGTCTTGGCTGTTGAGGACAACGCACTGGCCCGACAAGCTCTCCAGAGCATGGCGGAGTCAATGGGATGGCAGATGCAGTGCGTAGTTAGCGGGGAGGCGGCGCTGGAACACGTGCAAGGACCGAAAGCACCCAATTACGATCTCGTGCTGATCGATTCGCGGTTGCCAGGCATCGATGGGTGGGAAACTGCGCTAACACTACGCCAGCAAGAATCAATCGCAACGCTGCCAATTGTCATGATGGGGCCAGCTGCAAGTTTTGATCCGCAGCGAGAGATATCAGTAGGCAAGCCCGATCTGGTGGATGCATACCTGGTCAAGCCGATTACTGCATCAACACTCTATGAGACAGTTGCGGAAGCCATTGTGACGCGTGAAGGTGGTTTCTCCACACAACAGGCGGTCCAGGCTAGCAAGAACCTACAAGGGCTACGTCTGTTGGTTGTTGACGACAACCGGCTTAATCAGCAAATAGCGAAAGAGCTTCTCGAGGGCTGCGGTGCCGAAGTGAGTATTGCCAGCAACGGATACGACGGGGTTACCCAGGCGCTCGCAGCCACTCCGCCTTTCGACGCCATCCTGATGGATGTGCAAATGCCCGACATGGATGGTTTCGAGGCGACCCGCCGCTTGCGCGCGAATACCCGGATGTTGGGTGTACCTATCATCGCGATGACGGCAAATGCCATGAAATCGGACCAAGAAGCATGTCTTGCTGCAGGGATGGTCGATCATGTGGCCAAGCCCATCGATCTAGATACCCTGATCGCCACTATTTTGCGACATGTCAGCGTATTGACTGTCGGAACGGTCTCACCTCTGTCGAAATCGACCAATATAGCTGCCATGGCAGAACCGCTTGCCGCTACGACAGAGACGATTATTGACGTCGATGCAGCCATTAAACGTATAGATGGCAATCGTGAGTTATATGAATCACTCGTGGAAATCTATCGCTCCGATGCGCCAGAGGCGCTAGCGCAATTGCAACAACATATCAGTCACTCGGAGTTTTCCAAAGCCAAGCTATGTGCTCATACCCTTAAGGGGTTATCGGCAACAATCGGCGCAACAGCATTTGCCAAGCTAGCTGGGGAAATGGAAAATTCCTTGGACAACATGTCAGAAGATGCTGCGACGAAAGCGCTTGCCGAAGCCGTTTTGACACTGTCCAAACAATTCCGTGTTACGTTGAATACATTGCCGCAAAAACAGACATCGACTTGCGGGCCAGAATCATCTCCAGTACGTTTGGCGACGAATGAGAATCGTATCGCCCTACTTCACGATCTGAGTGAGCTGGAAAATTGCTTGAAGAACAGGGATATGCGCTCGACCAAGCTGGTTAGTCCCCTGCGTCAAAAGGTTGAAAATATATTCGAAGAACAATCCGTGCGGATACTGCTCGATGATCTCGACGCCACGCTTCGCCGGCTCGA
Organism: Formivibrio sp. oc-25; assembly: GCF_055810895.1. Taxonomy (NCBI): domain Bacteria; kingdom Pseudomonadati; phylum Pseudomonadota; class Betaproteobacteria; order Neisseriales; family Chitinibacteraceae; genus Formivibrio; species Formivibrio sp. oc-25. Next base: position 11,113 of record NZ_JBVVOL010000046.1, read on the forward strand.
TTTTGGGCAAGCGCTAGAACTCTGCTCTTCCTTGCAAGCAAGGCTACAGAAAGAGTAGCTCATGCTCGGAGCAACGCAAATTTTCAGGAATAACTAGATGAATGAAGCTTTGGAGAACAGCCCACGTAGTCTACTGGTCGTCGACGACCAGCCGCTCAACATCCAGGCAATTTACGAAATATTCAGCGACACGCATCAGGTACGCATGGCGACTACTGGGATGCAAGCATTAGCAGCCTGCGAAGAGCAACTGCCCGACTTGATACTGCTTGATGTGATGATGCCAGAGTTGGACGGTTATGAAGTATGTCGTCGTCTAAAGCTTAATGAGAGAACTCGTGATGTTCCCGTGATCTTTGTCACCGCACAGAGTGCCCCTCAAGATGAGGCGTATGGACTTGAGCTGGGCGCTGTCGATTTTATTACCAAACCCATAAATGCCGCCGTTGTTCGCGCAAGAGTAAATACACATCTGCAATTGCGTGCAGCATTACGGTTGGTTCAGCAGCTTGCGTACCATGATGCTTTGACCCGGTTACCCAACCGCCGTTTGCTAACGGATCGTCTCGCACAAGCCATGGCAGCAGGCAGGCGAAGCAACTGTCATGGCGCCCTGATGTTTCTCGATCTTGACAACTTCAAGTCACTCAACGATGTACATGGACATGCCATGGGTGATCAGCTCTTGGTTGAAGTGGCCGAGCGTCTTAAACACTCTGTACGTGAGGCCGACACGGTCGCCCGCCTCGGCGGTGACGAATTTGTGGTTCTATTACCTAGCTTGTCTACACAGGAAACTGAATCAACTAAAAGCGCAAGTGCTGTTGCGGAAAAGATCCGCGGGGTGCTAGCTGCCCCTTATTTCTTAAAGAGAAACGGGAGCGATGCCTCGACGGCTGTTGTCGAGCACCGATGCACTGGAAGTATTGGCGTGGTCCTTTTTTTGGGACAACAGGACACGCTGGATGATCTTTTCAAATGGGCGGACGCTGCTATGTACCAAGCAAAAAAAGCCGGGCGGAATCAGATAAAATTTCACATGTAGACACACACGCCCAACATCGCCCCTTGAACAAAATCACTGCCGCGCATCGTCGTAAACAGAAAGTTGGGTTGTCGGGATTATCTCAGCCTATGCCAGACCCCGTTTTGATTGGGGTCGTTCCTTTTTCACCACCCTGTTAGAGATTATATGTGCCACTTAAGTGTCTAGTTTCGTACGATCATATCTCGCAACGTATCCTGAAACTTGCCACTGCGCGCGAGGTTTTGGGTAGTCTTCT
>NZ_JBVVOL010000047.1:0-11826 GCF_055810895.1 Formivibrio sp. oc-25
CCATCGAGTTCGGCGAACGCATCGCCCAGCTTTAACCTGAAACCCGTTTACACAAAAATTCGGACACGCCCCGCCTTTGATCAATTGTGTGCCTGATTCGCCCAAAATCATCGTTAAAAGTGGCTTCTGCAGGCCATTTTCGCCTGATCGCCCCTCTCAGGACGTACCTTGGGCATCTGGTGCCAACAACCATCGCCTTGCCAAGACCAGATTGGCCAGTCCAAACAGGGTGAACAGTTGGGCGGTGTTCTTCGCCAGCCCTTTGTAGCGCGTCTTCTTGTGCTTGAAGAAATTCTTCACAACATGGAAGGGATGCTCAACCTTCGCTCGGATACTGGCCTTTGTCTGCTCCAGCCATTCCTGCACTTCGCCTTCCGTGTCCTTGCCCAAGGCTCGCCGTTTACCCGGACGCAGGGCAACGTGCCAAGTGACGGGAACGCCTTGGCTCTCTTCACGCTGCTCGATACCGGTGTAGCCGGCATCACCAAAGGCGTCTGTCTCCTCGCCATGCAGGAGCGACTGGGCCTGGGTGATGTCATGCACGTTGCCGGCGGTGCCAATCACGGTATGGGTGAGTCCGGAATGAGCGTCCACGCCGATGTGGGCCTTCATGCCGAAGTGCCATTGATTGCCCTTCTTGCTCTGGTGCATCTCTTTGTCCCGTTCCCCCGTCCGGTTCTTGGTCGAGGGCGGGGCTGCAATCAGGGTGGCGTCGACCACTGTTCCTTGGCGCAGGAACAGGCCGCGCTCGGCAAGATGCGCATTGATGCCGCTGAAGATCGTGTCGGTCAGCTGGTGCGTTTCAAGCAGTCGCCGAAAGCGCAGAACGCTCGTGGCGTCAGGGGCAGATTCCCGTCCCAGGTCAATGCCCACAAAACGCCGAATGGCTTGGCTGTCGTACAGCGCGTCTTCAATGCCTTCGTCGGAGAGACCAAAACAGTTCTGGGCGATGTACAGGCGCAACATCTTTTCCAGCCCAATCGGCGGGCGACCACGCCCTCCGCCTTTCGGGTAGTACGGTGCAATCGCGCTAACCAGGACCTGCCACGGGGTCACGACCTCAAGATCCGCAAGGAAACGATCTCGACGCGTCACCCGCTTCTTGTGCGCGTATTCCAGATCAGAGAAGCTGCTTTGCATGGTCCATGACGTCCCGGGTGGCAAGGGCGTAATTCTCTCAAGCCTTGTTCGGAATCGGGAATTTTTTCAGCGTTTCCTTAAGTAATAACTGCACCAGTTATCGCTGTGTGGCGTACGCCCTGAATTTAAAAGCGTAATAAGGTGAGTTCGTAGGGATTTTGTTCAGCGCTTTTCCAGTTCACCCGGCGTGCATCCGAACAGCGCCCGAAATGCCGCGATATACGCTGACGGCGAGTCGTAGCCGTAGTCCAGCGCCACGCGTGTGACAGGGTGTCCTGCCTCCAACCCGCCAAGCGACAACATAAGCCGTTGCCGCTGACGCCAGAGTCGGAATGAAAGACCTGTCTCGCGTCTGAATAGTCGCGCCAGATTGCGCTCCGATGTTCCCGTCTGCTCTGCCCATTGCGCCAGCGTCCGCCTGTCATTGGGAGACTCCAGCAAGGCTTGCGAAATGACAAGAACTCGTTTGTCGCTTGGCAAGGTCAAGGAAAATATTGCCTCAGGCAATGCCTTCAACTGATCAATCAGCACCTGTGCCAGACGTTCTTCTGGTCCACTTAACGGGTAGTCTGGCGGTAATGTACTCGCGACCTTAATCAATTCGCGTACCAATGCGGACACTTGTAATACGCGGCAACGGCCAGTCTCCCAAGGGAAAAGTGTTGGGTCGACGAAAAAACTTCGCATCTCTACTCGGCCAAGATTGATCACCTGGTGCTCTAGTTCTGCAGGAATCCATACAGCACAGTGCGGCAATGCCACGTAATTTCCCTGTGGGGTGCGGATGTCTAGCACGCCCTCGATAGCATAGGATAGTTGTCCCCAAGGATGCCGATGTACTGTACTGAATGTTCCTGCAGCTAACGATTCGGTGCGCGCGAACAATGGACGCTGCAGGGCTACGAGTTCAGGAAAGGAACGCTCCGTGCGCAAATGGGGTGGGCGTGTGTTAGTCATGGCTGATTATCGACATTTGTTGTCCGATTGACGGCAGACGGAAATAACTGGTGAAGTTATAGTGTTTGCACCGGCATCTCAAGTAGCCGCTGCATCGAAATAAAGCCTCTTCCGTGGAGTCACCATGCTTTCCTCGTTGTTTGCCCTCCTGCGCAGTTTCGGCCGCGACTGGTTTCTGATCGGCATGCTCATTACTGTCCTGCTTGCCAGTTTCTTCCCCGATGCTGGCAAGAGCGGAGGCTGGCTGCACATGGACAACGCGGTCGACATCGGTGTGGCGGTGGTCTTTTTTCTGCACGGCATGACCATCTCTCTGGAAAGTTTCAAAGCCGGGCTGCTGCGCTGGCCTGTGCATATCATCATTCAGCTCCTCACTTTTGCACTCTTTCCTCTATTGTTCTATCCATTCCTGCATCTGTTTTCCGGGATCATTCCTCCAGCACTGATGCTGGGTTTCCTGTATCTCTGCGTGCTGCCATCGACCATTACCTCATCTGTGGCAATGACTGCCATGGCCAAAGGGAATGTGCCGGTGGCCATCTTCAATGCCACCTTCTCCAGTATTCTGGGAATCGTAATGACACCGCTGCTAGTGAGCCTGATGTCGACGACTCACGGTGCTGCTGGCAATTTGCCACTGCTCGATACCATCCTTGGTATCGCCCGCATGCTGCTATTGCCACTTGCCGTGGGCCAGTTGTCACGTCCGTTCCTCTTTCAATGGTTCAAGCGCTACAAGACCGTTACCGGCAAACTCGACAAGCTGGTGATTCTGATGCTGGTCTTTGCCGCTTTCTGCAATTCCGTGGCGGCCGGACTGTGGCGTGATAATGGGCTGGAAATCATCGTTGTCACTTTGGCTGGGGCGGCGCTATTGCTCGGCGTTGTACTCGTGCTATCGACCTTGCTCGCTCGATACCTCGGCTTCCCGGTCGAGGATGAAATTACCATTGTCTTCTGCGGATCCAAGAAGACACTTGCGACTGGCGTGCCAATGGCTGCACTGCTGTTTGGCGCAAGCCAATCCCTTGGATTGATCGTCCTGCCGATCATGTTCTATCACCAGTTGCAGCTGTTTATCTGCTCGATTCTCGCTGCCCGCTACGCCCGACGCTGATTCAACAGCCGAATCCCCAGAACGTCATTGACGGGCAAGGTCAATGGAAGCCATTGGCATTATCTGTTGCTTGACCCTCACGCGGAATGCGGTAAACTTCGAGGCTGGCCGTGCGTGTTTGGCAGCTTAGGTGGCTTGGTTCGTTTCGGAAGTCGATACGTTTCCATGCGAACACACCGGGGATAGACTGCCCTCGCCGTGGGGACGCCAGTTGCGTATGAGAGTGGGCACCGACGAGGTGCCCGTTTTCATTTCTGCGACTGAATTTTCCAGTAGCGTATAGCTGCCCCTCATCTCTGCGCGTTCCTCCCCCACCCGGATTTCCGACACAAACAGCTGCAAGTATTGCTTGGCGAAGGCTGGCTCGCTGAATAACCGCTCCCTCAGTGCATGACAGAACTTCTCGACCTGCTTGGGTGTGATCTTGTCCAGAGGTGCGGACTGTTGCCGCTTGATGCTGGCCAGTTCAATCAGCAAGGTTTCCCGTTCTGCCATGAGCTTCTGCATGCGCAAGTCGGCGTGAGTAGCGACGTATCGATCCCGATCGGCGTGCTGGTGGGCAAGGAAATCAACCTGGCGGGTGCGTTCCGCTTCCACAGTGAATACGCGCTAGCTGCGCGCCTGTTGAAGGAAGGCCGCATCAATGTGAAGCCGATCATCACCGCAACCCTGCTGATCGAGAAGGCTGTGGAAGCGTTCGAACTGGCCTCGGATCGCTGCTCGCAGATGAAGGTGCAGCTGACGTTCTGATGTGAAGCTTCAGATAACCCTCACACTTCCTGGCGGTGTGAGGGATTTACTCAGTTGGCTTTTTTGCCGTATTTCTCGTCTATGCGTTTTTCAACGCCAGTAATCATCGCCGTACTGATTTTCCGCGCGACCTTGGGGTTTTTTAGGCGTACCGCATCGTAGAGTTTTCGGTGCTGATTGATGGTGACTTCGCGCGTATTGCTGTCCGGGAAGTAGGTGACATCGAATACTGCTCGCTGCAGGGTGCCGATGGCTTCGCCGAGTTGCTCGATCACAAAGTTGTGGGCTGAGGCAATCAGTGCCCGGTGAAAGCGGATATCGGCTTCATTGAAGGCAGTTTTGTCTTCATAAAACCGATCCATGTCTATAAGCGCAGTTTCCATTTCGAGCAGATCGGATGCCGTGGCGCGCTGTGCTGCCCACTCGGCAATCGCGGGTTCAACTACGCTGCGTGTTTCAAGCAGGATGTGGATGAACTCATAATTGTCTGTGGTGGAGAGCACCCAGCGCAGCACATCCGTATCGAGGTAGTTCCATTTTTCCCTGGCCATGACCAGTAGTCCGCTGTGTCGCTTGACATGAATCAGCCGTTTGGCCGCGAGCACTTTGACCACTTCGCGCAGTGTTGCGCGTGAAATTTCGAACGTCTGGCAAAGTTCGGCCTCCGCCGGGAGTGCGGAGCCCGCAACGTATTTCCCCTGAACGATTTCATTGCCGAACTGTTCAACGATGCGGTCGAGCTTGGTTATATGTTCTTCCACCACTAATCCAGTCATATCCGGTGCGGGCTGTTCAACTACCCATCATGAGCGGCCTGAGTGCCGATAAAACATAGGGCTGGCTGGACTTCCTGGCAATGTCCAGCCACCTATGACTGTTTATTGTCAGACAATTATTGCATTAATTCCTGAGTGCGTGTGTTGATCTGGGCGAATATTGCTCGCCCACCGTTACGAGGTGGTTCGCAGGGGGCATTGAGTTTGGAATCTGGATCAGTTGCCCAGAAATTCAGACTGACCCTATAAGTATTTTGTTTCCCTCCATACGAAAGTTGTTTTTTTGTTCTGAAAATTAGAAATTCCAAATACTTTAATATTTCCGCTTATTCAATCAGTGCGCAAACTGGCGAATCAGAGGAAATTCATGGGCCAACTCAGTATTGCTCGTCGTCTTCAGATCATGATTGTGACCGCCGTGATCGCATTGCTTTTTTCCGGGGTGGCGGGGTTTTATGGCATCAGCATGGTCAGTGGTGTCATGAACCACACCCAGGAACAAACGGTGCCGAGTCTGGCTTCGGTGGCTGAAGCGGAAGCGCTGTTTCTCAAGTATCGCCTTGCGGTAATCCAGCACATCCAGAATGACAACATCGCCAAAGCCCCCGAGTTCGACAAGCTGATCAGCGAGATTGATCAGGCGCTGGCCAAGGAACTCGATCACTATGAAGCCGACCTGCTGAGCGATGACCAGGACAAGCAGATGCTTGCGGCTGAAAAACAGCTGCTGCAGGCGTATCGCAAAGCCAGTGCCAATGCCCTGGATCTATCCCGGAATTTTCTGAAAAACCCGGCAATCCAGGCGGTGAACAACGAGGTGTCACCGATCGGGATCAAGCTGGAAGCCGCGCTCAAGGCGCGTGCAGATTACAACCGGCAACTCGCCAGCGAACAGGCTAAAACTTCCACACTTGCTGCACGCACTACGCAACTGATTGCTGCGGTGATTGGTTTGGCGGGTATTGTCGTGGTGATCGGCTTTGGGGTCTTTCTGGTTCGCGGCATCAATGGTTCGCTGCGCAATATGGAAAGTGTGATCACCCGTATCGAAGGGAGCCTGGACTTTACCCTGCGGGCGGATGCCGGCAAGAAAGATGAATTGGGCAAGATGGCCGGTCTGCTGAATCGCTTATTGGAGACGCTGCAAGGCCATCTTAAGGGGATTTCGCAAAGTGCCGGCCTGGTGGCGGAGGCTTCGTCGCGGATGGCACAAGCATCCGATCAGGTTGCCACCGCCTCACGGCAACAAAGTGCGGCGGCTGCCGATATGGCGGCTACAGTGGAAGAAATGACAGTCAGCATCAACCACGTGGGTGATCGCGCGGCAGAGGCCAATCATCTTTCCACGGAGTCTGGCAGATTGGCCACTTCCGGCGAGAGCGTCATCAACCAGACGGTCGTGGATATCAAGGATATCGCCGAGACCGTCAGCCAGGCTGCGCTATGCATCCAGGCGCTGGAATCCCAGGGCAGCCAGATTTCTTCGGTGGTGGCGGTGATCAAGGATGTGGCGGATCAGACCAATTTGCTGGCATTGAATGCAGCGATTGAGGCCGCGCGCGCTGGCGAGCAGGGGCGCGGTTTTGCCGTGGTGGCCGATGAAGTGCGCAAGCTGGCCGAGCGCACGGCTGCCTCAACCCAGGAAATCGCCAGTACGATCGGCACCATGCAGGCGACGGCCAGCGGAGTGATGCAAGGCATGCAAGCGGCTGTGAAAAAGGTGTCGCAAGGCGTGGAGCGTGCCAACGATGCCAGCGTGGCCATTTCACAGATCAGCAGAGGTAGCCGTCAGTCTGTCGGCATGGTCAATGAAATTACCAATGCGATCCGCGAGCAGGGGGCAGCGACCAACAATATCGCAGTTCAAGTCGAAAGGATCGCGCAGATGGCCGAAGAAAGCAGTGCTTCATCGGAAGAGAGTGCCGATGCGGCCCGCGAGCTGGATCGGCTGGCCGACGGCATGCAAAAGATTGTGGCCAGCTATCGCCTGTGAGAACCAGTTCACGCTCTTGCTGCGAGGCCGTGATCAGGGCTCATGCGCTGCTCAAAACACTGAAAAGGTGCTTCCTTCGGGGCGTCCTCATGTACTCCTTGTACATTCCGGTTTTTGCGCTGCTCTTCACCCTGCTGACAGCCTCTCGCGACAGATCGTGAACGGGTTCTGAGGCGCATGGCTGGAATCGTTTAGCTATATATCCTTGTGATTGATAGGGGATATTTAATCCGGAGATCATCGAAATGGCCGACCATCACGCTCAAGGGCTGCTTTTTCCTGCTGAATTGCAAAAAACAATTCGCGAAAAGTTTTATCACGTCGAAACCGACCCGGTTCTGGGCGAGCGACTGTTTTTCGAAAATGCCGGCGGATCGCTGCGACTGAAAGCGGCCGTCGAGGCACATAACCGGATTGAAGCCTTGCCGGATAATCCGGGGCGCTTGCATGCCACGGCACTGATGCTCCAACGCATCCAGAATGCCGGGCTTGCCGATGTACGCACCATTTTCAATGCGCAATCCGGCAGTATCCTCACCTCGCTGACAGCATCCCAAGTCATGTTCCAGATGACGGGTGCCATCGCGGAAAATGTTCCTGGCAAGAATATCGTCACCACAAATATCGAACACCCTTCCGCCTATGATGCCGCCAAGATGTATGCCGAAAAAATGGGCATGGAATTCCGGGTGGCGCAGGCCAATCCGCGCTCTGGCGGGGTGGATGTCGAGGAAATTGTCCGGCTGATTGACCAGGATACCTGTCTGCTGAGCGTGATTTATGCCTCGAACATCTCCGGCGCCATTCTGGATATGGAGCGCATCGTTGCCGAGGCAAGAAAGGTTAAACCCGATCTGCATATCATTGTCGACGCGGTTCAGCATGCGCCGCATGGCGTGATCGATGTCGAGAAACTGCAGATCGATGGCGCCAATTTCGCTGCCTATAAGTGCTTTGGCAATCGGGGCGCCGGCTTTGGCTGGGTATCCGATCGCGTGGCCACGCTGCCGCATGATCGCTTGCTGGAAAAGGCTGCGGACAACTGGGAACTGGGCAGCACGGTGCCGGCCATGTTTGCGGCGCTTAGCGAAGTGGTTGACTATGTCTGCTGGATTGGCGGCCAGTTTACCGATAGCCAGGACAGACGGACGTGCTATGTCGAAGGCATGACCCGGATCAAGCTGCATGAACGCGCCCTGCATCACCGCTTCCTGTACGGCAGCCCAACGGTGCCGGGCCTGAACGATATTGCCGGTGTGACCGTGTTCTTTGATCAATCGGATCTGATGGTACGTGACTTCATCATGGCGATTGCCATCGATGGCATTGACTATACCGATGCGGTAAAGGAATACGAAAAAGAAGGCGTGATTGTCTACGAGCGAATCACCAGCAGCCTGTATTCAAAGCGCATGCTCGAATCCTGCGGCATGAAAGGCGCGCTGCGGGTATCGCCGTTGCATTGCCACACGGTCGACGATATTGATCGTTTTTTGACGGTGACCAGCAAGATAGCAGGCAAATTTTCGCAAAACTGAGTGCAAACAGCAGGGGAGCCAACTGGCTCCCCTTTTTTCAGTCTGCCGCCTGATCAAGTCCTGGCAGAAAGACCAGGTGCAGGCTCCGTAGCTTGATGTCCCCGGCGCTGGTGATACTTCCAGGTCAGTTCATCCCATTCGATCACCAGCTTGCCGCCCGACCCGCAGTGCTGGCGTTCCCAGTTGGCCAAGAGATCCAGGCAGGCATGGTCGATATAGTCCAGGTTCTGGAAATGGATGAATACCTCGGTTCTGGCCGGAACCTTTTCCAATGCTGCAGCCAGCATCGGCAGGCGAATCAGCGTGGCTGATCCGGACAGGTGCAGATCAACGCGATTGCTGTCCGCATCGTCTTCCCGCACGATCTGCAGCCGGGAAAATACATACAGAAGCTTGAAGAGCGACAGCAGCAGGCCAAAGATCACGCCCTTCAACAAGTCTTCTGTCACGATGACCAGAATGGTCGAGAGATAGATCGCCACCTCACTGCGCCCGAATTGCAGCAGTTGCGGTACAGCCTTGGGGTAAGCGAGTTTATAACCGGTAAACACCAGAATCCCGGCCAGGCTCGCCACCGGGATATGGCGCAGGGTGAAGGGCAGCATCACCACGAACAGCAGCAGCCAGACCCCATGCACAATGGCGGAAACGCGGGTTTGGGCGCCGGCATTGACGTTGGCGCTGGAGCGGACAATCACGCCGGTCATGGGGAGCACGCCCAGCAGGCCGCACAGGGTATTGCCCACACCTTGTGCGAGCAGCTCCTGGTCATAGCGGGTCCGCGGACCCTGGTGCATCTGATCCACAGCACTGGCGCACAGCAGGGTTTCGGCGCTGGCAATAAAGGCCACGGAAACGGCTGCAAGCAGGACGGGGATTTCGACCACATGCTTCAGGTCTGCCCATTGCGGGAACTGAATCACCGACCAGAGATTGTCGGAGACATCCACATGCTGAACTTCCAGCTTGAACACTGCGGCAACCAGTGTCGCGACCAGCACCGCCATCAACGGGCCGGGCAGTATCTTGAGTTTGCCCGGAGCAAAACGGCCCCAGCCGGCAATCACGGCGATGGTCAGCATTCCGATGCCAAGCGCATGCAGCGAAGGCCCCTGTGTGGTCATGGCCTCCAGCAGTCGGGCGGGGAGTGCCAGCAGATTATCGATGCCGCTGCCGAGTGGTTTGGTATCCAGCATGACATGCAACTGCGAGGCAAAAATCAGTACGCCGATGCCGGCCAGCATGCCGTGGATCACGGCGGGAGAAACGGCCCGGAACCACTGCCCGAGCTTGAGACATCCGGCAACGACCTGAATGAGGCCGGCCAGCAGGATGATGACCCCCAGCGTGCCGGATCGGTATTGCTGCAACAGTTGCCAGACCAGCACTGTGAGACCGGCAGCGGGCCCGCTGACCTGCAGGGGAGAGCCCGCTATAACACCCACCACCAGCCCACCGATAACGCCGGTCACGATACCGGCGGCCGGTGGAAAACCGGAGGCGATGGCGACACCCATGCATAGGGGCAATGCCACCAGAAAAACCACAAACGAGGCCATGAGATCATTGCCAAACGTGTGGGGTAGTGAGGTTTCCTGCGTCATGAACGTAAGCTTCCGATGCGAATTCTGTTATCAAGCTGCTAATTATGCCGTAGGTCGGTACTCATTCCGACATTCATGTGCCGGGTTAGGCTCTGTTGACGTTTGATTGTTTTTTACGCAAGTCCACCAATTTGCCGGTGCGCCGTAGGTCGAGTTTTAACCCGACAGCCCTAATTATTGTGTCGGGGTGAATCCCGACCTATGGAAGAAGCAAAATGCATTGGCGTCTAAAGAAAAGGCCGTACAGGATGTGTATGGCCTTTTCTTCAGTACGTGAGCAGCATCAGGCAAAAGTGAGCTGCACCTTCATCTGCGAACGGCGATCGGCAGCAAGTTCAAAAGCTTCCACGGCCCGATCGACCGGCAGCGTTGCCGTGATGATCGGTTTGACATTGATTCGGCCTTCGCGAATCAGGCGCGCAGCAACCGCGTATTCCTTGTGAAAGCGGAATGCCCCAGCCAGGCGAATTTCCTTGCCGACCAATACACCGATCGGAATCGCCATATCACCGCCGGTGCCGACTTGAACAATCGTGCCGCGCGGACGCAATACCGGGAAGATATCCTTCAATACGGCACCGACACCGGTACATTCAATCGCCACATCGAAGTAGCCTTTGTCGGCGGTGTATTGCTCGGTTTGCAGGCCGGGTGCTACCGACACATTCACCGTGCTGGTGGCACCCATTGCCATCGCCTTTTCCAGCGCGGCATCGTGCAAGTCTGTTGCCACCACTTCCAATGCGCCGGCATAACGCGCAGCGGCTACCACCAAAGCCCCGATCGGGCCGGAACCGGTAACCAGTACGCGCTTGCCGGTCAGCTCGCCCGCCTGACCCACCGCATGCAAGGCCACCGACAGCGGCTCGCAGCAGGCGGCTTCACCCAATGACACGTTGTTGCCGACAGGCTCGCACTGGCTGACTTCTGCCACGATCAGTTCACGGAATGCTCCCTGGCTGTGCGGGGTACGCATGGCGCTGCCGTAGAACCACATGTCCAGACATTGCTGATGCTGACCTTCCTGGCAGAACTTGCACTTGCCGCACGGGCGGCTGGGTGACAAGGCCACGCGATCGCCACGTTGCAGGCGGTGCACCTCGCTGCCTACTTTTTCGATCGTGCCGGCAACTTCATGCCCCAGCACAATCGGCTCCTTGACGCGCACGACGCCAAAGCCGCCATCCAGATAGTAGTGCAGGTCCGAACCGCAGATGCCGCCGGCGCCGATGCGCACGAGCACCTGATTGGGCTTGAGTTCCGGTACTGCTACCGATTCGATGCGCAGGTCTTTCTGACCGTGCAACACACAGGCTTTTGCTTGCATTTCACATTGCTCCGTTAGTGAAAAGACTGATTACAGTGCCTTGAGTTTTTCCCAGACCACGTCCTCGACCGGAATGCCTTGCTCAAGGTTCTGCTTGCGGATATTCAGTTCCTTCTCACCCGGGTAGATGATTTCCTGGTTTTCGTTCACGCGCTCGGAAGCCTTGATGTCGGCCAGTACTTCGTTCACGGCCGAAGACAGGAATTCGTTGCCGGCAATTTTGGTGGCGTCGATCGCGATCAGCACTTGCGAGAGCTGGTATTCATCGCCGCCCAACTGGCCGACCTTGAACGAGGAGTTGCCGCCAGAGAGAACCGCTGCAACCAGATCAAGCACGATCGACAGACCGGAACCCTTCCAGAAACCGATCGGCAGTACGCGCCAGGTCTTGGAAATGGCGACCGGATCGCACGAAATGTTGCCATCTTCGTCAAAACCGCCGGGTACCGGCAGTTGCTCGCCGCGCAGGGCTGCGGCTTCCATCTGGCCGTAGGAGAACTGGGCCACGGCCATATCGACTACGACGTGGCCTTCCTTGCGTGGAATGGCCATGATGAACGGGTTGTTGCCGATCCGACGATCCTTGGCGCCCCAGGCCGGCATGTTCGGCTGGGTGTTGGTCCA
>NZ_JBVVOL010000048.1:0-8672 GCF_055810895.1 Formivibrio sp. oc-25
AACCCCATTCTGATTCTGTTACCCCACTATTCCGGCGTGATTAACTGAAAAAAGCGGTCATTTCTGGCCAAGTTTTTCATCACACACCAAGGAATATCACATGGGCCTGCCGGAAATCATTGCGGAACTGACACCATGACCCCGCTCGATATCGATGCACGACACCTGATGTGGGTCACCCCAAAACCCGACATCGTGTTCACCTCGGGGCAGGGTTCCTGGCTACAGGATCGTGCTGGCAAACGCTATCTCGACATCATGCAAGGCTGGGCCGTGAACAGCCTTGGGCATTGCCCGCCTGAAATCCAGCAAGCGCTGAGGGATCAATCCGCCAGGCTGATCAGCCCGAGTCCGGCATTTCACAATGAGCCGGCCATGCAACTTGCCAGCCGCCTGGTCGAACTCAGCGGCCTGACACGCACGTTTCTCTGTACCAGCGGTGCCGAAGCCAATGAAGGTGCCATCAAGCTGGCACGCAAATGGGGCCGGAAAAACCGGGGCGGTGCGTATGAAATCATTACGTTCGACCAGGCCTTTCATGGCCGCACCCTCGCCACCATGTCGGCGTCCGGCAAACCAGGCTGGGATCAGATGTTTGCCCCGCAGGTGGCGGGTTTTCCCAAGGCCCGGCTCAACGATATCAATTCGGTTCAGGCCCTGATCACGCCCAATACCGTTGCTGTCATGCTTGAGCCGGTACAGGGCGAAGCTGGCGTGATTGCAGCAACACCGGAGTTTTTACGTGAATTGCGCATCATCACCGAATATCACGGGCTGTTGCTGATAGTGGATGAAGTGCAAACGGGTATGGGGCGTTGCGGTAGCATGTTCGCGTTTCAGCATGCGGGGATTTTGCCGGACATCATGACACTGGCCAAAGGCATGGGCGGCGGCGTACCGCTGGCAGCCCTGCTGGCCCGCGAATCTGCCTGTTGTTTCGAGGCAGGCGACCAGGGCGGCACCTATACCGGCAATCCGTTGATGGCAGCGGTGGGGCTGGTGGTGGTGAATGCCATCGCGCAGCCCCATTTCCTGGCCAATGTGCGCTGCCGAAGCGATCAGCTCAGCCAGGGGCTGCGCCAGCTTTCCGATGCATTTTCATTATGCGGTGAACGCGGTCTGGGTTTGCTGCGCTCCTTGATCTTGCCGGATGAGCAAGGCCCCAAACTGGTCGAGGCGGCCCGTTCCCTGGAACCTTTTGGTCTGATCCTCAATTCCCCACGCCCCAATTTTTTGCGTTTCATGCCCGCCTTGAACATCACGGAGGCTGAAATCCGGCAAGTGCTGAGTTTGTTGCAGATGTTGCTTGGCCAGTTTTATCCCACCGTACTACCCGAAACCACGCAAGGAACGTAACCCATGAAAAAATTCAAAATCTTGCAACACCTGCTGGCCAGCCGCCTGATCGGCATCATCCGGGCGGACACGCAAGCAGATGCGCTCAAGCTTGCAGAGGCCTGTATCGAAGGCGGAATGACCAGCCTGGAAATTTCGTTTACGACGCCCGGCACGCTGGAAGTCATCAAGACACTGACTGAGCGGTTTGGCAATCGCATTCTGATCGGTGCCGGTACAGTGCTGGATACCGAAACCGCACGCCTGGTCATTCTCGCCGGTGCGCAATTCATCCTGGCACCCAGTCTGAATGCGGATGTCATTCGTCTGTGCAATCGCTACCAGGTGGTCTCCATGCCGGGCGTGGCAAGCACCACGGAAGCTGTACAAGCCCTAGAAGCGGGCGCAGATATCATCAAGGTATTTCCCAGCGATGCCTATGGCCCGGCCTATTTCAAAGCAATCAGCGCGCCGCTACCGCAAGCGCCGCTGATGCCCAGCGGCGGCGTAACCCTGGATAACCTGGCCAGCTGGTTCGCCAGTGGCGCAGTCATGGTCAGTATCGGGGGAAGTATCACCGCACCGGGCAAACAGGGTGACTTTGCTACGGTCACGGCTAATGCACGCGCTTTTGTTGCCGAGGCCAGCAAAATTCCTGCGTGCTGATTTTTGGGCACCAACACTTCGGAGCCACAAACTGCTGAAAAACGCTGTTTTCCCACCGGGAAAGCCCGATAATAGCGGCCGATTCGTTTTGAACGCTATTTCAGGATTCCCGCATGGAAATTAAGGTCAACTTTCTCGATAAGCTTCGCCTTGAGGCCAAGTTCGATGACTTCACGGTGATCGCCGATCAGCCTGTCCGCTACAAGGGCGATGGCTCGGCGCCGGGGCCGTTTGATTATTTTCTGGCCTCATCGGCCTTGTGTGCGGCTTACTTCGTGAAGTTGTACTGCGACACCCGCAACATCCCTACCGAAAATATCCGCCTGTCGCAAAATAATATTGTTGATCCGGAAAACCGTTACCAGCAGACCTTCAAGATTCAGGTTGAGTTGCCGGCGGATATCTCTGCCAAAGACCGCCAAGGCATTTTGCGCTCCATAGAGCGCTGCACGGTTAAAAAGGTGGTGCAAACCGGGCCCGAGTTTGTGATTGAGGAGGTAGAAAACCTCGATGCCGATGCGCAGGCCTTGCTGACGCTGAATCCGGATGCTGAAGCACGCACCTATATCACCGGCAAGGATCTGCCCCTGGAGCAAACCATCGCCAATATGTCCGGATTGCTGGCGGACTTGGGCATCAAGATTGAAATCGCTTCGTGGCGAAATATCGTGCCCAATGTGTGGTCGCTGCATATCCGTGATGCATACTCGTCGATGTGCTTTACCAATGGCAAGGGCGCGACCAAGGAAAGTGCCCTGGCTTCCGCCCTGGGCGAATATATCGAGCGCCTGAGTAACAACCATTTCTACGCCGGGGTGTTCTGGGGCGAAGACATTGCCAATGCGCCGTTTGTGCATTATCCGAACGAGCGCTGGTTCAAGCCGGGCAAGAAAGACAGGTTGCCGGCTGAAATCCTTGATGAATACTGCCTCGCCATTTATAACGCCGATGGCGAGTTGCGCGGCTCACATCTGATCGACACCAACTCCGGCAATGTGCAGCGTGGCATTTGTTCGCTGCCGTACGTGCGCCAGTCCGATGGCGAGGTAGTGTATTTCCCGTCCAACCTGATCGAAAATCTGTTTGTCAGCAACGGGATGAGCGCCGGCAATACACTGGCCGAGGCGCAGGTGCAATGCCTGTCGGAAATTTTTGAGCGGGCAGTCAAGCGCGAAATTATCGAAGGTGAAATCGCACTGCCTGATGTGCCGCAAGACGTGCTGGCAAAATATCCGGGCATTCTGGCCGGCATCAAGGGTTTGGAAGAGCAAGGCTTTCCGGTGCTGGTGAAGGATGCTTCGCTGGGCGGCCAATTTCCCGTGATGTGCGTCACCTTGATGAACCCGCGTACCGGCGGCGTATTTGCCTCCTTCGGCGCGCATCCGAGCTTCGAGGTTGCACTGGAACGCAGCCTGACCGAGTTGCTGCAGGGTCGCAGTTTTGAAGGCCTGAACGACTTGCCGCAGCCCACCTTCGTCAGCAACGCCGTAACTGAGCCGAACAACTTCGTCGAGCACTTCATCGATTCCAGCGGCGTGGTGTCGTGGCGCTTTTTCAGCGCAAAAGCGGATTACGATTTTGTCGAGTGGGATTTCTCCGGCCAGGGTGAAAACTCCAATGCCGAGGAAGCCGCAACCTTGTTCGGCATTCTCGAGGACATGGGAAAAGAGGTGTACGTGGCGGTCTACGACCAACTCGGCGCCACCGCCTGCCGCATCCTGGTGCCGGGATATTCGGAAGTGTATCCGGTCGAAGACTTGATCTGGGATAACACCAACAAAGCCTTGTTGTTCCGCGCGGACATTCTGAATTTGCATCGCCTGGATGATGCCGGCCTGGCCGCGTTGCTGGAACGACTGGAAGACTGCGAATTCATCGACGATTACACCGACATCCCCACCTTGATCGGCATTGCCTTTGACGAAAACACAACCTGGGGGCAGCTCACCGTTCTGGAGTTGAAGCTGCTGATTCATCTTGCCTTGCAGCAATTTGCAGAAGCTCAAGAGCTGGCGCAAGCCTTCTTGCAGTACAACGATAATACAGTCGAGCGCGGATTATTCTATCAGGCCCTGAATGTGGTGCTTGAGGTGCTGCTGGATGATGAATTAGAACTGGATGATTACGAGGTCAATTTCCGCCGGATGTTTGGCGATGCGCGGATGGATGCGGTGATCGGATCAGTGGATGGCAGCGTGCGCTTCCACGGCCTTGCACCTACCAGCATGAAACTGGAAGGACTCGATCGGCACCAGCGCTTGCTCGATAGTTACCAAAAGCTGCATAGGGCACGGGCCAGGGTGGCAGCTGTATCCAGTTAGGATTATGAATCAGAAGTGCCAACCACAGACCGGACACCCTGCGTCCTGCGCTGGCCTTAACTAGCCAGGCCAGCGTCGATGATGTTTCCGCTGGGCTCATATGATCCCCTTGCCATACAATTCATACTTATACATAATATAAATTAATATTAAAATCGATCATGAAGGCGCGAGCCACACAGAGCCCCGATCACGGAATCGTATGACTGTCCTGGTTGCTGAGGTCTTTGCTGTGATGAAGGAGGTATGAAATGAGTATTGATTGGGCAAACTTTACGCCTTGGTCTGCATTGCTTGGTGGCCTCTTAATCGGCTTGGCTAGCGCCATGGTGGTTTTGCTGAATGGCCGTATCGCGGGAATCAGTGGCATTTTGGGCGGATTGCTGCGCCCAACCAAAGGCGATTTGAGTTGGCGCATCGCCTTTCTGCTGGGGCTGATTGTTGCACCGCTCGTTTTCAGCGTGGTGGCACCCTTGCCGGATGTTCAGGTTGATGCCGACATGACGGCCTTGATTGTTGCGGGCCTGCTGGTGGGTATCGGTACGAGGTATGGCTCCGGCTGTACCAGTGGACATGGTGTGTGTGGTCTATCCCGGCTCTCGCCACGTTCACTGGTCGCGACACTAGCCTTCATGCTTGCCGGCTTCGTAACAGTATTTATTGTTCGTCACATGTTCGGTTAAGGAATACACGATGCAACTGGTAACGATTTTTATAGCCGGTCTGGTGTTCGGGGTGGGATTGATCGTGTCTGGTATGACCAATCCAGCCAAGGTCATCGGTTTTCTGGATCTGGCCGGTAATTGGGACCCTTCCCTGGCATTGGTGATGGGGGGGGCGATTTTTGTTGGATTCTTCGCATTTCGCATCGCCGGACAACGAGCAAAAACATGGCTGGGTACTGAGATGAATCTACCAACAGCAAGACGGATCGACCGACGCTTGGTTCTGGGTGGGTTGTTATTCGGAATCGGATGGGGCGTGGCAGGTTATTGCCCAGGGCCGGCGCTGACATCATTGCTTTCTGGTGGCGTGAAGCCAGTGGTCTTTGTTCTTGCCATGCTGGCAGGAATGGCTGTTTTCGAATTATTGGAGCGACGCAGGCGGCCGCAGTAAAACCAGGGATCCATGAGCGCAGCAACAATCTCCGTCGTGATTGCGGAATAGGCAAAAGGGGCTACCAATTGTTGATACATCTCGGCTTGGGCTTGATCGTGGGACTCATCATGGCACTTACCGGTGCGGGAGGCGGTATTCTGGCCGCGCCCCTGCTGATTTTCGGCGCCCACCAAACTGTTGCGCAGGCCGGCCCAGTAGGACTGCTGGCGGTGGGGCTGGCCGCGACTCTCGGCGCCATCCTCGGTTTGCGGGCGGGAATCGTCCGCTACCGTGCCGCACTGTTGATTGCTGCTGTCGGAATGATGCTGGTACCCGTCGGTGTATGGCTGGCACACAGAGTGGATAACCGCTGGTTGCTGATCCTGTTTGCGCTGGTTCTTCTTGCGGTGGCCTATCGTACGTTTGGCCAGAAAGACAAACCCGAAATCCAGGCACAGTCATTGCCATGCGTCCGGAGTGCCGATAGTGGCCGCTTTATCTGGACTTCCGCCTGCGCGCGTGCATTGGCGTTGTCGGGAAGTGTTGCAGGATTGTTGTCAGGGCTGCTTGGCGTGGGGGGCGGTTTCGTCATAGTGCCAGCGCTACGCCGTTATTCCGATCTGGCCATGCAGTCTGTGGTGGCTACATCACTAGCAGTCATCGCGCTGGTATCTATATCGGGAGTGGTATTCAGTGTGGTCTCGGGCGGTCTAAACTGGAACATCGCCATGCCATTTGCTCTCGGCGCGCTGGTAGGAATGACCTGCGGACGCGTCATTTCTGTGCACGTGGCAGCATCCTATTTGCATAAAGGATTTGCTGCTGTGGCTGTGGTAGTGGCTATTGGCCTGATCATGAAAGTCATGCTGTGACCCTGTATTCGGCCCATAAGTAGATAGCATTCACACTTGGAGTACGAGCATGCATCCGATTCAACTGTTTGATTCAGAATCCTCGACTTTCACCTATCTGCTGTATGACCCTCAGGGTAGCGAAGCCGTCATCATCGATCCGGTGGACAGACAATCACAGCGCGACCTGCAGCAACTGGAACGACTGAACCTTAAACTGACTTATATATTCGAAACGCATGTGCATGCAGATCATGTGACATCGGCAGGCAGACTTCGTCAACTGACGGGGGCAAAGACTGTTGTTCCTGGTGGTTGTGGTGTGAGCATGGCTGATGTGCAATTGCACGATGGTGATGTAATCAATTTCGGTTTGGACGAACAGATCAGGGTGCTGCATACACCAGGACATACTGCTGGCAGCATGTCTTTTGTATGGCGAGATAACGTTTTTACCGGTGATGCATTGCTGATCGACGGCTGTGGTCGCACTGACTTCCAGAGTGGAAGCGCAGAAACCCTGTATGACAGCATCTACAAGAAGCTGTTTACGCTTTCCGACGCAACGCTCGTCTGGCCCGGTCATGATTACAAAGGCCAATCTGTATCAACCATCGGCTGGGAAAAACGCCATAACAGTCGCCTGGCCGGGCGAGATAAATCCGATTTTGTCGAATTGATGAATAACCTTCACTTACCCAAGCCCAAATTGATCGATGTTGCAGTGCCTGCCAATCAGAATCTTGGCCTGCCGCATGCTATTTGATTACCTCCCGGCAGGTAGGCTGAAATGACTGGGAATTCCCTCGCACTCATTTCGTGGTGAGCAGAACATCAGACAGAACCGGCTGCTGTTTTGTCAACATTCCGCAATACAGCAACTCCCTGATCGGTGATTTGCCATTGTTTTACCCCGCCGCTCTGCATCGCCGTGGCTAGGCCCGCTTTCACCAGGGCAGACATGGTCGATAAATTGGCTCCAGCCATGATCACGCCATGAAAATCAGCCTTGCCGTTTGCCAGCAATGCGAGCGCGGTAATCTGCTTCGCGGTTAGCTGCTTGGTTTGCGCACCAGCGTCAGACGATGGCGTTTCTTTTGCATCAATGAGGCTTGGGTCCGGAATCGGATACCAGTACGTGCATTTGCGCGACGCCAACTCTGGCGATGTCTTGACCTCTTCCGGCAATGAGTATCCGTCGATCTGAACGGTGGGGAAGAAAAAAACCGCATAGCGCGGTTTGACTTCAAGAGCATCATAAGTCGAGAGGGGCTGCCATCCCCCGTGTAGCACACCCATGGTTTTTCTCTGAATATTTTCCAGGCCGTATGATGCCACAGACTGCTATCGGTATCGGGTGAAACGGGATCGTCGAAAATCGATCGAAGCAGAGAAATCCGGATTGTGCAAAGGAAAGGCCTGCACTCTTCTGAAATGCAGGCCTTGACTGTAAATGCTTGAATACCATTACGGTTGTGCGAATTTATATCAAATCCATCAGATCACAGCGCGCAGGCTGTTATAGATAGCGATAAATTCCTCTGCCTTGAGCGCTGCAGATCCTATCAATCCACCATCCACATTCGGGATGGCTACAATCGTCGTGGCATTTGCACCATTCATGCTTCCACCGTACAGGATCGGCGTCCTGGCACCAAACTCGGCATCCTTTGCTACCAGATAAGCGCGCAGGAAAGTATGCGCATCTGCAATCATTTCCGGCGTAGCTGAAATTCCGGTACCGATCGCCCAGCGCGGCTCATAAGCCAGCACGATTTCATCTCTGGATGGATCAATCAGGTCGAACGTGGCATTCAATTGCTGCAGCAGAACTGACCAGGTTTCGCCCTTTTCCCGTTCATCCTTGGTCTCCCCAACACACAGGACAGGGATCAAGCCAGAATCCAGCGCTGCCCGGCATTTCTTTGCTATCAATTCATCATTCTCGCCATGATAACTACGGCGCTCGGAATGCCCCACGATAACAAAAGCCGCGCCAACATCTTTGAGCATTGCGCCTGACACCTCGCCGGTATAGGCACCCTTGACCTGCTCTGACAAATTTTGCGCGCCCAGTCCGATTCCGGAATCCTGAATCAGGTCCGCGACCTGCGGCAAATAGGGGAAAACCGGGCAGACCACCATGCCTACCCGCTCATCCAGAGCCGGCAGCAACGCCCGGATATTTTCAATCAATGTCTGATTGGAGCACAAAGATCCGTGCATCTTCCAGTTGCCTATCAACCATTTCTTGGCTGTCATTCTCAACATCTCCTGTTTGAAATCAGGCAGCCGCACTGCCATTGACCGGCTTCTTCACCAGATACAACGCCACCGCCGTAATCACCGTCCCCACCAGCAGGCTCACCACATACATGCCAACATTGGTGACCGCATTCGG
>NZ_JBVVOL010000049.1:0-8329 GCF_055810895.1 Formivibrio sp. oc-25
CTCAGTGCCGGCAGCGAATCCACCGACTGGTTCCACGTCACCGCGCACAGACCAAAGCCGTAATAGATCATGAACAGGCTGATCAGAATCATCAGCGCATTCACGGTATGCGCCAATACCCGTTGTGCCCCCCCGGACAAACGTTCCACCAGCATCATCACCGCAATATGGCCGCCGGCACGATAGCTCGCCGCTGCGCCAAAGAAGGTAAAAATCACCATGCACAGAATGGCCACCGGTTCTGGCCAACCTGCGCCCGTCCCCAGCACCTTGCGTGCATACACCCCCCACGGAATCACTGTCGACATGATGATGATCGACAACCCGGAGATCCAGATACAGAGCCGATAGACCACGTCCATCGCCTTCAGATAACTTTGCATTACTTGTTTTCTCCCCAGAAAACACGGGAACAGCATGACTGCCCCCGTTTAATGATCAATGCACTTATTTGGTAGCTTCGATGCGCTTCATCAGATCGGCGAACTGGGCACCGTACTTCGCACGTACCGGAGCGGTCAGGCTATAAAAGGCCTTCTTGTCGGCTTCCACCACTACCACACCATCCTTCTTCATCTGGGCGCGGCTGGCAGCAACCTTCTCATCCCACAGCTTGCGCTGTTCCAGCTGGGCTTCGCGCGACAGCTTCTTGATCAGCGCCTGGTCTTCCTTGGACAGCTTGGCCCAGGCAGCCTTGGAGAAGCAGAAGATTTCCGGAATGATCAGGTGGCCGGTCAGATCATAGTACTTGGCCACCGTGTGGTGGTTTTGCGTCACGTAGGTCGGCTCGTTGTTTTCAGCGCCGTCCACCACGCCAGTCTGCATGGCGCTGAACAGCTCACCAAAGCCCATCGAAATGCCATTACCGCCCATGGCGTTCAGGGTATCCACGAACAGCGGGTTGCCCATCATGCGGATCTTCATGCCCTTCAGGTCGGCCGGGCTCTTCACCGGCTTCTTGGTGTACAGGTTACGCGTACCACCATCCATCCAGCCCAGACCCACCAGACCAGCCGAGCTGGCAGTGATCTTGTTGAGAATTTCATCGCCGATCGGGCCGTCGATCACTTTGCGCATGTGGGTTTCATCACGGAATACGAACGGCATGTTGAACACGTTCACATCCGGCACTACAGGACCAATGGCACCCAGGGAAATACGCACGATCTGGATGGCGCCCACCTGGGATTGCTCGATCATTTCCTTTTCGTTACCGAGCGTAGCGTTCGGGAACATCTTCAGGGACAGGCGGCCCTTGGTAGCGGCTTCGAGCTTCTTGCCCAGATTCTGCATGGCCACCACGTTCGGGTAGCCTTCCGGGTGTACATCGGCAGCCTTGAAGGTTTCTGCCATGGCAGTCACGCTGGCACCAGCGAACAGCGCTGCACTGCAGATGCTCAAAATGGATTTACGGAACAACATGCGACTTTCTCCTCAACGAAATAAGTGGCCTATGCCACAGTCATCAGCGGTCTGACCATACGACAATCTGGTATGATGGACTGCCAAATCGGCGCAATAAGATCATCTCGCACACAGCCATTTCAATGACAGGCATGTTACGATGTGTACAAGTTTTTCACCTCAAACACACAACCTTCCAGCCGCGCAAGCACACACACATAAAGTCGATAAAACATCACTAATTGATTAATTAATATCAATTTTTTTATGTATCGTTTTACTGAAATTTTCTGCAAAGCAGTGTCATTTTTGACAATTTTTTGGCCATTGTTCAAATCAGAACAATCATCCGCACAATAACCATAATGGATTGCTGGTCTTACCAAAAAAGAGCCCTGCCAGCGCAAACTGGCAGGGCTCGTGCGTTACTAGACAAGTGTTAGGGTGATGTAGCGCGCACCCTATTTATCGGCGCAGGGGGCAAAGTCATTTCCAGCAAATCAGGCACAACTCATGTGGGGATGCTCACTGGATTTTGGCCTTGGCGCGCATGTCGGCAAGCAATTTCTCGACAACCATCGTCTCTGCATCCTTCTGCAGCATGTGTTTCATATCACTGAAGGCGGGCACTCTCAGCGGCCGGGTATCATCAACCTTGATGACGTGATAGCCAAAATCGCTTTTGACAGGTACCTGGCCGTATTTACCCTTTGACGTATTGCGCAATGCCTCGGCAAACGGCTGAACGAATCTTGCCGGGCTGGACCAATCCAGATCGCCGCCCTTGGCCTTGCTGCCCGGATCAAGCGACTGCTTGGCCAGCTCTTCAAATTTCTCGCCCTTGCCAAGTTTGCTGATAATTGCCCTGGCTTCACCTTCGGTCCTCACCAGGATATGGCGTACCTTGTACTCGGTATCGCCGCCTTTGGCTCGATAGGAGTCGTAGGCTGCCTTGAGTTGCGCATCCGTCACCGGATGCTTCCTGAGATAATCTTCAAAATAGGCGCGTGCAACAATCATCTGCCGTGTGGCATCAATCTGCGCTTTTAATTGCCGTGTTGCAGCTTCAACCTGCGATGCCACCTCGGACTTTTTGTCAAAACCAGCTTTCGTGGCAAGTTGGTACATCAATTCACGGCGTATGAGATCTTCTCGCAACTTGCCTTGCATTTCAGCCGTTTCCGGCACGCCATTCGCTATGGCTTGAGCCCTGAACATCTCGGCAGTGGCTTGTGAAATCGCCGCCCCATTAACCTTGATAAAAGGTTTTTCTGCTGCATTGATGGGTGACGCGATTGCCACGCCCAGCAGCATTGCGCTGATTACTCGTGAAATTTTCTGCATTTATTCTCCCCTTGCGGGTATTTGATCCAGCCCGGTTGCACCAACCATCGAAGTCATCGCAGTCTGGAGCAGGCTATTCAGGCAATTTTGCTTTGGGATATTCCCGATAAATGGGATTGCCGCAGAGCGGGAAACGTTGCGGCAATCCGATCAAGTCACCTTAAAAGGTACCCACCAGTTTCAGATCCTTCGGCGAAGATGAGCTGCCAACCCAGACCTTGAATGTACCGCTTGGAATCTCCCACTTCTTGGAAGACTGATTCCAGACACTCAGCGGATGGTTGGATGCATTCGGATCAATGGTGATGGTGCCCGATACCGAACCGTTGGCAGCAACCTTGAGTTTCTTGAAGCCAACCAGGCGCTTGGGCGGCTGGGTAATCGTGGCACCGGTCTGCTCACCGACAGACGAAGCGAGGGCAGGCAGTTCCAGATATACCTGAACCACTTCTTCACCTTCCTTGGCCGTCTGGTTTGCTACGCGGAATTTGACATCGTACTTGCCGCTATTAACTTCAAGCGCCGAAGGCGTAACGCTGAACGTGGTGTAGGACAGGCCGTGGCCAAACGGGAACGCTATGCAGGGATTTGCCGAAGCAGAAGCGCTGGTGTAGCAGGTGCTGGAAGCATCCTTCTGTTTGGCATCGTACCAGCGATAACCGATATTCAAACCTTCGGTATAGGCAACCTTGGATTTCGGCTTGCTCGTGGTACCCGTGGTAACACCGGGGAATTGCAGATCCGTCGCGCTATCCAGGAAGCTCTTGCCTGCAAGCGGGAAGGTAACCGGCAACTTGCCCGATGGGGTCTTCTTGCCAAACAGCAGGTCAGCCACGATATTGCCGTCTTCCTGCCCCGGGAACCAGGCTTCAAGAATTGCCGGACCGCCAGTACCCACCAGCGCAGCATCCAGCGCAACCCCGGCATTATCCTTCAACACAAGCGCAGTCTTCTGCGCCATGGTTTTGGCTGTGGTCGAAGTCAGCCCCATGATCGAAGAGATCATGGCAACGGTATTGCTGTTGGCCGGTGCATTGGTTGTGGCATAGGAGTTCGCGCTGGGCTTGGCAACATACCAGTCAAGGCTCATGCCCGCTGCCTTGCCTGCAACACCGGGCACAACGCTGGTTGCCGGCGTCAGCAGAGTGCTATCCGTAAACGAAGCACGGTCAGCCCCCTCCTCGGAAATAGTACCCGCCATGACAATCACGGCATCCGCACCGGCAATGGCAGTCTGCGCGGCAGTGAAGGTTGTGGATGCACCATCAATCGTTGCCGTTGAATTGGCGTCATCCACCAGAATAATCTTGACCGTAGCAGACGTATTGCCAAGGCTGGTCAGGGCATTCTTGATACCATCGAGCGGTGTCACAGTGTAGTTAGGCACCACATCGGAACTGCCACCGCCACCACCGAAGGCCACCCCCACCATGGCACCGCCTGCGACTGCCTGCTGGGCATAGACTTGCGAGGATTTGCCCACCAGGACAATGTTCTGCACGCTTGTGCCATCAAACGGCAATGCACCATTGTTTTGCAGCAGAACAGCGGATTTCACACCAATGTCACGTGCTTTGACCCCACCCGCAGTAAAGTCGATGCTGGTTTGCACCAGCGGCCGATCAAAAATGCCGTACTTGAAGGCCTGGGTATAGCGGCGCTCCAACGCTTGGTTGATCGTGGCAACGGAGATAGCACCACTACTCAGCGCACTGCTCAAATTGTTTGTCGACCAGCTGATGGGGATCGGCATTTCATGATCCAGGCCCGCATTCATGAGGCCGCCAGCACTGATACCGTAAGTGGCATAGAAGTCGGATTGGACATAGCCGGTAAAGCCCCAATCCGTGCGCAATACGTCGGTGAGGTTTTCCTTGCTGGCACAGGATTGCTCGCCATTGATGTGGTTGTAGGCGCACATGATCGATGCCACTTTGCCATCCTTGACCGACATCTCGAACGGGATCATGTAGATTTCTCGCAGCACTTGTCGATCAACCAGGGTATCAATTCCCAGATTGGTCAGCGCCATGCGGTTGGTTTCCTGTTCGTTGGCGATATAGTGCTTGGCCATGCCGATCAAGCCCTTGGACTGTATCGCCTGAATTTCTGCAACAGCCATGGCACCGGTCAGATACGGATCCTCACCAAAATATTCAAAATTACGGCCCAGAATTGGCAAACGTGCCATGTTCACGCCTGGCGCTTCAAACACATGCAGCGCCAGGTTGTTCATTTCATCACCGATCACTTCGCCAAAAGTTCCAGCCACGGCAGGATCGAACGATGCGGCAGCCGCAATGGCGGACGGCAATGCAGTGGCCTTGGCAGAAGTGGAATCGGTATACGGGCTGGTAGATCCAAGCGCGACACAATCGTTTTGACCAAGTCCCACTGGTCCATTGGTAATGCGGAAGGTCGGAATATCCAGTTCGGGAATAGCCGAAACGTGGCGGGCACCGTAACACTGGGGCAATTCCGGCAGAACTTCCGGGCCTTTACCCACCAGTTGTGCCATTTTCTGCTCCAGCGTCATCGCATCCAGCAACAACTTGGCGCGCTTGTTGGCAACGGCCTCTTTGGCCGCATCGCTTATCGCTGCGTTCTGCTCAGCGATGATCGCAGATGTCATCCAGGCATTGGTGGATGTCGAATTGTTATCCGTCGGCGTGCTTGCAGGATTATCCCCGCCTCCGCCACACGCACTCAGGCCCATGCCCAGCACCAGGCTGATAGCAACAGCCAGCGCTGTTTTCTTGGGGTTAAATTTGGGTTGCATGCTCTGAACTCCTCTACTCATGAAAATTTTTGGCTGCAACGCCTCAGCAAAAATCACCCACGAGATCTGACAGGAGGAGGAAGAAACCGCCAGGTGATCGTAGTTGCCAGGGCGTTGCTTACAAAATTCTTGAGTAGAGGCCTCTATCAGTCCAATGCTGATAATTCATACGGCGATACGAATACAGCATCACCCCGATGATTCTCACTAATGGGCTTTTGCAGTAGTCTTGCCGAAACAATTGGCCAACCACTACGCCACAACGCGGACAGCACAGGTTACTGATGGAAGCACGCACACTGAGTCAATTTATCGTGGTGGCCGAAGAAAAAAATATTCGGCGTGCTGCAGCAAGATTGCACATTACCCAATCCGCGCTGACCCGGAAAATTCAGGCGCTTGAAGAAGAAGTCGGGGCAAAGCTTTTTACGCGCGGCACCAGTGGTGTAGAAATTACTGATGCCGGGCAGGCATTACTCCATCATGCGCGCAACATCATTACCGAGCTGGAACAGGCGAAAAAGGATGTTCTGCGTGTAGCCCATAACACCCGGCCACAAATCAACATCGGCGTTTATGGCTCGGCCGCCTTTACCTCCATTCCGCAAATCATTGAGCTATTTACAAAAAACAATCCTGGCGTGGATGTGGTGCTGCACAGCGCACGCAAGGAGCAGCAAATCCAGGCCTTGCGACATGGAAAAATACTGATCGCCTTTGATCGTTTTCTGCAGGAAGAGCCGGATATCGCCTGTGAAGAGGTTTTATCAGAGCCCATTTTGATGGCTTTACACAAAGATCATCCATTGGCGCATCAGGAGGTAATCGATATGCACACATTGCAAGATGAGCTATTTATCGGCTCATCGGACAAATCTCACGATGAGCATTCTTTGCGCACATGGGGATATGTCAAAAAAATAGAAAAGCGCGTTGATGACCTGATCAGCGGATTAACGCTGGTTGATCGTGGATTTGGAATTTTCTATGCACCGCCTTCTGCAAAACTTTTGCCATTCAAAAATATCGTTTACCGGGAATTTGCCGGATCGCAAAATTTTTATTTCAAGCTGCAATGCATTTATTTAAAGAAAGAAAAAAATCCGCTCCTTTCTGATTTTCTGGATATCGTTCACACTTACCGCGCCAATATCGGCAACGCATCAGGCAATACGTGATCCATTTCCCTGCCCACGGCGTTCCCTGATTTCCTGTACCAACTCCAGGAAACGACGATCGGTCAGCGGGTAAAAAAGCATGAGCAGCAGCGCCATGGCATAGCAGATAGCCGGAACCAGCACAAAAGACTGCCACATGACGCGAATGGTGGCAGGGGTCTGATTGGCAAGATTGGGGATATATGCGCTGCTGGCCAGCAAGAAGGCGGGTATCGAGCCGCCCAGCGCCTGTCCACATTTGCGGGTCAGCGAAAACAGCGAATAATTCATGCCTTCAATACGCACGCCTGTGCGCCATTCGCCATATTCCACCGTATCGCTCTCCAGCGCCCACATCACGATCATGCCCAGCGTAGATCCTGCTGCACCCACAGCCAGCCAGGCAAAGATCACCACATGGTCAACGTCTGGAGAAAAATACAGCGCCAGTTTTGCCAGCGATGCAATTGCCATTCCTGCCATGAATGTGCCGCGCTTCCCGATTTTTCGGACCAGTATCGATACCATCGGCAAGGAAACAGCAATACCGAAAATGGTGGTCACCAGAATGATGGTCAGGAAATGTCTGGCATCCCCCAACACGTAACGTGCAAAGTACATGACCGAGGCCCCGCTCGCACTTACGCCAACCAGGACAAACAATGCAATCAGGCACAGCATGTGCAAGGGCCGGTTTGAGCGTAACGCCGCCATGCTTTCCTTCCATTTCGGCTGGCTGATATCCCGCACCACGATCTCTTTGCAGGTTTTGAAGCAGACCCAATAAAGCAGCATGCCGAAACCGGCCATGGCAAACGTCAACAGGGTCAATCGGGATTGCAGGGCTTCGCCGTGCATGTTGCGCAGTACCGGCCCTAAAACAAAAGCCAGAAAGACAATGGTGCAGGTCGACATCAGCGTGCGCGCAGCGCCCAAGAGCGAACGCTCACGCGGAATCTGGGTCATCACGCTGGCAAGCGAGCCATAGGGAATGTTGACAAAAGAATAGGCTGTACCCAGCAAGGCGTAGGTCAGCATGGCATAGATCAGTTTCTGCGTTGAATCCCAATGTGCTGGCACTGAAAAAACCGCCACATTCAGCAGCAGCAAGGGCAACCCAGCCCACAAGAGATAAGGGCGAAACTTGCTGCCATCGGCAAAATGCGTACGATCAATCACACGACCTG
Organism: Formivibrio sp. oc-25; assembly: GCF_055810895.1. Lineage (NCBI taxonomy): Bacteria > Pseudomonadati > Pseudomonadota > Betaproteobacteria > Neisseriales > Chitinibacteraceae > Formivibrio > Formivibrio sp. oc-25. The sequence goes on from NZ_JBVVOL010000049.1 coordinate 7,872, forward strand.
CCACCACATCGATCAGTGCATCGTACAAGCGCACCAATAGCAGCATGGTACCTGCGGCGGCGGCGCCGATGCCCGCCACATCCGTGTAATAGTTGAGCAGGAAGAACATACCCATCGAAAACACCAGATTATTGGCCATGTCGCCCACGCCATAACCCGCAAAGGCCGTCCAGCCGAGAGGCTTTGTGCTCATGTCATCCTTCTCCCAAAGTATGGCAATAACCCAAGTAGCGTTTGCCATCTCATATAGTTTTTATTGATTTTACTTGGTTTAAACAAAAAGCCCTGCCGGTTTTCACCGGCAGGGCTCTTATGAACGCCAGAAACAATCAGCTACAGAACAGCGACGTCGCCGCACAGATCTGCGCATCGGATACCAAACCGCCCAGCCACGGCAGCAGCAACGACACCACCGGAACATAGGTCACAATCAGCAACACCACAAACAAACCCACATA
>NZ_JBVVOL010000050.1:0-8295 GCF_055810895.1 Formivibrio sp. oc-25
GTCTTACGCACCAGCGACCGGTCCTGCACCATGCCGTGCGGTATCGCTACCCCGCTGCCAAGGTAGGTGTCGGCCATTTTTTCACGGCCAAAAAAACTGTCGAGATAAGCTGGCTCGATATGGCCAGCCTCCAGCAACAACTGGCCAGCCTGGCGAATGGCGGCTTCCTTGCTGGCCGGAGCAGCCGAGAGCTGGACGATGGGATGCAGTGGCGCGCTCATATTGGTAGTTCCTCTTCATCGACTACTTCCATTTGTAATCGTTTACATTTTTCATGTCAACATCTGAATGATATTTCTCCGCCATGCGGTCGAAGAGCTGAAAAATTCTGCTGTAACAGCAAATAAAACCGACAAATAGCCTATTCAAGACTAGAAATACTGAATCTTTCGTGAAAAAATGATGTAAACGTTTTCAAGTAACGGAGAGAAAAATGGCCCGGATCAAGGACGTAGCACAGGCTGCAGGCGTATCCACGGCGACGGTTTCGCGTGTTCTCTCCGGCAGCGGACCAGTGAGCAAGGATCTGCGCGACAAAGTTCTGGAAACTGTCGCCCGGCTGGGTTACCGACCCAACCTTGCTGCACGACGCCTGCGCTCTTCGCGCACCGAAACCATCGGCCTGATCGTTTCCGACGTGCGCAACCCGTTTTTTACCAATATCAGCCGCGCAGTCGAGGACATGGCCTATCAGGAAGGCATGCGCGTGATTTTCTGCAATTCGGACGAAGATCCGCAGAAAGAAGCGCTCTATCTCGACCTGATGAAAGATGAAAATGTGTGTGGCGTGATCTTCTCGCCCACACTGGCCACCAGCCGCAAATTCACCGCCGATTACTACCCGTTTCCTTTCGTCATCATAGACCGCCCGATTCCGGCCGGCTCGGCCGATGCCGTCATTCTCGACAACCAGGCCGCTGCACACGTGCTGGTGAACCATCTGGTGGGCCAGGGTTATCGCCATATCAGCGGCATCTTCGGCTCGGCCAGCGGCACCGGCCTGGCGCGGCGCGAAGGCTTTCTTGCCGCACTCAAGCAATTCGGACTGGAAGGGAAAAGCGAGCTGATCACGCCGACAGCGCAGGCCGCGCAGACGATGGTTGCACAGTGGCTGGCTGCCGCAGATCGACCGGAAGCAATTTTTGTCAGCAACGGGCTATTCCTGCTCGGCGCCTTGCAGGCCATCCGCGCCGGTGGGCTGAAAATCCCGAATGACATCGCCCTGGTCGGTTTTGATGATGACCCGTGGACTTCGCTGGTCGATCCAGGCCTGACCGTGATCGCCCAACCGACCTACGAAATCGGCCGTACCGCCATGGAATTGCTGTTGCAACGTCTGGAAAGCCCGGAACGACCGGTGCGCGTGGTCGAACTGGCCGGCAGCCTGATCGTGCGCGGATCCAGCCATTCATTGAAAAAGCGCACGTGAAAATCTGCGCTACACGGAATACTGTTCACAGCAGTCATGCAGATTGGGCAAAGCCACTCGAAGCCCAACGATCCAAAACATGTTGGGCTTCATTGCATTCAGCCCAACCTACGGCACGGCAGCAGCATCAGGAACGTTTCTGAAGCCAGCCCGGCGCTACCTCTTCAAGTGACATGGGCTGCCAGCCCAGCACCGCTGGAAAACCAGCCGGGTCGACATTATCCACCGTGAGCGAATCGAGATTGTCCTGGGTCAGCGGCGGGTTAGGCAGTACGCTCAACAGCGTCGCCTGCACGCGCGCAGCCCAGTTTGGCAGCGGGACCACCGGTCGTTTCGCCCCGGAATACTCGCCGGCCAGGCGCACCAGTTCAGCCAGGGTATAGACCCTGGGACCGACCAGCGAGAGCGTCTGTCCGATCAACTCCTGCCGCTCCACCCCTGCCACGAAGGCCCGCGCGACATCCTCGACCCAGACCGGCTGGAATTTCGTGCCGGCCCCGGCCAGTGGCAACAGGGGTGAAAAGCGCAGCAATCTGGCAAACATATTGAGAAACAGGTCTCCCTCGCCAAACACCACCGAGGGCCGGTAGATGGTCCAGTCGAGTGTGGACGCACGCACTTTTTCCTCGGCCCGGGCCTTGCTGCGCTGGTAGTGCGAAGGCCCGTCCGGGTGCGCACCCAGCGCGCTCATGTGCAGGTAGCGCCTGATGCCGGCCTGCTCGCAGGCGGCAATAATCTTGCTGGTCAAGGCGACATGGGCCTGTTCAAAATCCGCCGGGGTACCGTGCAGGATGCCGACCAGATTGATGACCACATCGCAGTCCCTCGCCAGCGACACCAGCCGGGCGGCATCGTGCACGTCGGCAGCGATCCACTGCGAGCCGGGCACCCGATGCAAGCCGGCGCGCAACTGTTGCGGATTGCGCGAAGGAATCGTCACAGCATGGCCGGCCTGCAGCAACTGTGCCGCCAGCGAGGTTCCGATAAAACCGCTTCCGCCTATCAGCAGCACGTTCGCCATCGCTCAACCCTCCATCATGGATTCCGTTTGAAGTCTGCTGCAAGCAGGCTTCAGCCCTCGTCGCGCAACAGAATTGCCGGCGGCGTATGCGCCAGCCGTGATAGCCGCCGCAATGCAGCCAGCGCTGCGATCACGGCGCCGACAATGCAGCTTAGCAGCGGCAACCACAGATTGAAGGCAATCGCGAGCTGCAGCACCTCGCGCCCGACCAGCCAGCCGGTAAAACTTGCCGCCGCGCCTGCGACCAGCCCGGCCATGCCGCCCAGCAGCAGGCTTTCGCTCAGCCAGACCCGCCGCAGCCGCCGCGATGAAGCCCCGAGCGCGCGCATGACGGCCGCCTCTCTGCTGCGCTCGGATTCGGTCGCATCGAGCGCCGCCCAGAGCACGGCAACACCGGCTGCGATACAGAAGAAGAACACCAACCGCAGCGCGGCACTGGCCAACTCCAGCACACGCTGCACCTCGGCCAGAATCTGGCCGACATCAATCACGGTGACATTGGGCAGGGTACGCACGATTTGCGGGATCAGCGGTTTTTGCTCGGCCGGCAAATTGAAGCTGGTAATCAGGCTGGCCGGCTGGCCATCAAGCAGGCTGCGGCTGCCGGTTACGAAAAAATTGACGCGAAATGAATCCCAGTCGACCTCGCGCAGATTGATGACGGGTGCCTCGACCTGGCTTCCGGCAATATCGAAGGTCAGGCGATCGCCGATCCTGATGCCCAGACGCTGTGCCAGCCCCTCTTCAACCGACCAGCCTGGCTGATCGGCGCGCAGGCTGGTACCGGCTGCCAGCCGGTTATCCGCACGCAAGGCATCCCCCCAGGACAGGTTGAATTCGCGTTCGGCCAGCCGGCGCGAGCGCTCTTCCTCATAGCGTTTTGGATCAACCGGCTCGCCGTTGTGCAGCATCCAGCGGCCGCGGATCATTGGCTGCAACACCGGAGGTTGCAGGCCTTGGGCGGCGAACAGGGCACTCAGCGGCGCACGCTGATCCGGCTGGATGTTGATGGCGAAATGGTTGGGTACATCGCCCGCCATGCGTCCCTGCCATGCGCGCAACAGATCGCCTTCCACCACGGTCAGCAACCATACCCCCAAAAGGCCGGCAGCCAGCGCGCCCAGCTGTGCAAAGGCCAGCCCCTTGCGGCGCAGGATCTGCCGCGCGGCCAACCCGGCCGTACCGCCCGGCAGCAGGCTGCGCACCGCATACATCAGGCCCAGACCGGCGCCACCGGCCAGCAACAGCGCCCCCAGCATGCCGCCGCCGGCCACCAGTGCCAGCTTGGCCTCACCTGCCAGCAACCACAACAGGCCTGCGGTCGCCACGGCCAATGCGCACCACAGCAGCCAGACCGAGGCCGGTGGTGCCAGTTCGCGCCGGAGCACGCGCAACGGCGGCGTGCGTGACAGCGCATGCAGCATCGGCCCGGCACCGCCCAGCAACAAGGCACTGCCCAGCGTGGCCGCCAGCAGCCAGGCACGCCAATCCGGAAGCGGCACATTCGCCGGCAGTCGCTCGTGCACCAGTGCAATCAGCGCGGCTTCGGACAGCCAGCCGAGCAATCCGCCCAGCACACTGGCCAGCAGGATCAGCAGCAGCAATTGTCCGAACAGCAAGCCGGCGATGCGTTTGCGCGTGGCACCGAGTGCGCGCAGGATCGCCACCTCATCGAAACGGCGTGTGGCATAGCGCCGTGCCGCCAGCAACATGGCCACCGCCGACAGGCAGCCAGCCACCAGGGCAGACAAACGCAGGAAGCGTTCGGCACGCTGCAGCGCCGTGTTCATTTCCGGCCGCGCTTCGCGCGCATCTTCCAGGCGCTCGCCGCGGCCCAGCTTGGGCTTGGCGCTGGCGATCCAGGCATTGATATCCTTGGGCGCACCCGCCACCAGCAGGCGATAGCGGGCGCGGCTGCCAAAACCGATCAAGCCGCTGGCAGGCAGATCACTGGCATTCATCAAGAGGCGCGGTTGCGTGCCGGAAAAATCGATCGAGCCATCGGGTTCACGCTCCAGGATCGCTGCCAGTTTCAGGTCGAGATTGCCGACCTGGACCCGGTCGCCCGGTTGCGCTTCCAGCAGCGCCGCCAGCCGCGCATCGACCATGATCTCGCCCGCCCGGGGTACGGTACCGACGGCACCATCCGGAGCGATCTTCAACTGCCCGCGCAAAGGATAGCCATCCGTCGCAGCCTTGATCGAAGCCAGCGCGGTCAATTCCCCCTTGCGCGCCATACTCGGGAAAGTGGTCAGCTGGGCGATGCGCAAGTTGCGCTCGCTGGCCATGCTGAAAAACGGCCCGGGCACCGGATGATCGGACACGATCACGGCATCGGCCGCCAGCAGGGTATTGGCTTCGATCGCCAGCAGCCGCTCCATGCGGCTGGCCAGCAAGCCCACGGCGGTCAGTGCCGCAATCGCTACCGTCACCGCGAACAGCAAGGTACGCCAAGCCCGTGCATGCAAGTCGCGCCGGAACAGGCGCCAGAGCAAGGTCATCGCTCGCCCCCTTGCACGAACTCGGTCAGCTTGCCGCTATCCAGGCGCAGGCGCCATTCGCAGCGCCCGGCAAGGCGCTCATCGTGCGTGACCAGAATCAGGGTAGTGCCGGTGGCGCGGTTCAATTCAAACAGCAAATCGGCCACGCGCTCGCCAGTGGTGGAATCCAGACTGCCGGTCGGCTCGTCGGCAAACAGGATTTGCGGCCCCGGCGCAAAGGCACGCGCCAGCGCCACCCGCTGCTGTTCGCCGCCGGACAACTGGCGCGGCGTATGATCAAGCCGGTCAGCCAGCCCAACGCGCTCCAGCCATTCCTGCGCCTTCTGCGTGATCGCACCACGATCCATACCGGGGCGCGGAATCAGCTCCAGCGGCAACATCACGTTTTCCAGCGCGGTGAGATCTGGTAGCAACTGGAAAGACTGGAACACGAAGCCGGTCAGCGTGGCGCGCAATTGTGCGCGACCATCCTCATCCAGTGAGCCCAGAGACTGGCCAGCCAGTGCCACGTCGCCATGCGTGGGCACATCGAGTCCGGCCAGAAGCGCCAATAGCGTCGACTTGCCCGAACCCGATGCTCCGACCACGGCCAGGGTGGCGCCCGCAGGCAATTCGAACGAAATTTCGTGCAGAATGTCGAGCGAGTGGTGCCCGGTGGATACGGTCTTGCCCAGGCCTCGGGCGGACACGAGCGAAATCAAGGATTCAGACATGCGACGTTATCTCTGTATATTGGGTTGGTTGATATTTGCCTTGCTGCCCGGCGCCGGGGCGGCGGAAACACCGGTATTGCTGGTTTATGGCGACAGCCTCTCAGCAGGTTACGGTCTGCCGGTGCAACAATCCTGGCCTGCGCTGCTGCAGGCCGAACTCGGCCGCAACAACCAGCCATGGAAAGTGGTCAATGCCAGCGTTTCCGGCGAAACCACTGCTGGCGGCCTCACCCGCCTGCCGGCCACGCTCAAGACCCACAAGCCGCGCAAAGTGGTGCTGGAACTCGGTGCCAACGATGGCCTGCGTGGGCTGCCACTGGCTGACATGGAAAAAAACCTGGCCAGCATGATTCGTCTGATCCAGGCCAGCGGCGCCCAGGTACATCTGGTCGGAATGCGAATTCCCACCAACTATGGTGCAGATTACACCGGAAAGTTCGCGGCCATTTACGAGAAACTTGCACGACAATATAAGACCGGGCTTACGCCTTTTCTGCTCGCGCCCATTCTTGATCGCCCGGATCTGTTCCAGCCCGATGGCCTGCACCCGACAGCCGAAGCACAGCCCCTGCTGCTGAAGATGATGCTGGCAGACCTGAAAATCAAATAGCCACCTACACCTTCGGCAATATTCAGTGCGGTAGGTTGGGCAGAGCCATGCGAAGCCCAACGATTTCAGAACGTGTTGGGCTTCATTTCATTCAGCCCAGCCCACACCACTGTCCTCCCAAATGCGGGCCCTCCGCCACCTGCTCATCTTTTAAGCAGGTAAGAAATTCGCTTCCCAATCAATCCCGTATCGTCATTATCCACAGACTACCCACGCAACCATAAACGGTTTGCGTGGAAAACCCGCCACTTCTCCCCTGCCAGGCCAACCACTGATCAGGCGGGTGGTCGCCCACCCACAACTCCCGCTTGACGTTCATGTGCAACATTCTGGTATACTAGATTTCAATTTGGTATACACATAAAGTTCCCACCGAACCGGAGCCCACAAAAATGATTTTCGGCAACATCCACAATATGGCAGACATGCTGCCCACCCTGCCGCAACCCATCCAGACCGCATTGCGCCACCTGCAGACCACCGATTTCGCCGCACTGCCCGCAGGCAATTACGACCTGCAAGGCAAGGATATCTATGTGCAGGTGATCGACATGACCACCAACGCTTTTGCCTTTACCAAGCCGGAAGTGCATCGCCAGTACATCGACGTGCAGTTCCTGTGTCGTGGCCGGGAAAAGATCGGTGTCGCCACCGATACCGGCAATAACCAGATTGCGCAGGATCTGCTCGAACAGCGCGATCTTCTGTTCTATACCGGCATGGAAAACGAATCGACACTGGTGATGCTGCCCGGCAGCTTTGCCGTGTTTTTCCCAAGTGACGTGCACCGTCCGGCCTGCCAGTTCGACGGCCCGGAAGCGATCCGCAAGATCGTGATCAAGGTCCGTCTCTCCCTGCTGAGCTAAGGAGTCACCAAGTGAAAACCATTCGTTGGGGCATGATCGGCTGTGGCGCGGTCACCGAAGTCAAGAGCGGACCCGGCCTGTACAAATCGAGCAACTCCACGCTGTTGGCCGTAACCAGCGCCGACATCAAGCTGAGCCAATCGTATGCCGAACGCCATGGCGTACCCAAGGTTTACGCCAGCGCGGAAGAACTGGTGCAGGATCCGGAAATCGATGCGGTCTATATCGCCACCCCGCCGGTGGTACACAAGCCGCTATCCCTGCTCGTGGCGCGTGCCGGCAAGCATGTCTACGTTGAAAAGCCGATGGCAATGCGTTTTGACGAATGCCAGGAAATCATCGATGACTGCCAGCGGCATAACGTACGCCTCTATGTGGCGTTCTATCGCCGCGCCATGGAGCGTTTCCTGCAGGTGAAAAAATGGCTGGATGAAAAGGCCATTGGCGACGTGCTCTGCGTCAAAGCCGTGCAGCACCAGCCGCCAGCGCAGGAAGACCTCTCGCGCGCCACGCTGCCCTGGCGCCTGCTGCCGCAGGTAGCCGGCGCTGGCAAGTTCCTCGATATGGGCGTGCATACGCTCGACATCTTCGATTTCTGGTTTGGCCCGATCGTTGAAGTGCATGGCATCGCCTCGAACCAGGGTGGCCTCTATGACGTGGAAGATACCGTCACCGCCACCTGGCGCCACGAAGGCGGGGTGCAGGGTTATGGCTCATGGTGCTACGTCTGCGCCCAGGATCAGGATCACGTCGAGATCATCGGCACCAAGGGCAGCATCGAGATGGAATTCTTCACCGACAAGCCCCTGCGCCTGGTCACCGCCACCGTTACGCAAGACGTGAGCATCCCCAACCCGCAGCATGTGCAGCAGCCGTTCATCCAGAGCATCGTCGATGATCTCAACGGTATCGCCACCTGCCCGGGCAATGTGGAAAGCGCCGCCCGCGCCAGCTGGGTGGCCGATGAAATCCTGAAAAATTACCGCCAGCAACGCGGTTTCTGACCAAACACATTACCCGTGTGGACTACCCACACATTTTAATGAGGAGAATTGCAATGCCCCGTATTTCCTTTGCTGACCTGAAAGCCGAATTCAAGCGCGTGCTGCTGAAAAAAGGCTGTAACGAAGAAATCGCCGATAGCTGCGCCCAGCT
>NZ_JBVVOL010000051.1:0-8242 GCF_055810895.1 Formivibrio sp. oc-25
AGAAGACTACCCAAAACCTCGCGCGCAGTGGCAAGTTTCAGGATACGTTGCGAGATATGATCGTACGAAACTAGACAGCTAGGCGCTATGCAAATCAGATCGCAAAGAATAGCACGGCCGAAGCCTCGAACGCGGATGCGTGGTCTGACCCTGAGCCATTGGTTGATAACCTGCCGCCAGTGCCTGCATTTCCGCTCAAGCTGTTACCTGATGAGTTGGCGGCTTATGTGCAAGATGTTGCCGAACGGATGTGCTGTCCGGTCGAGTTCCCAGCCATTGGTGTCATGGTGACATTGGCAAGCGCCATCGGCTCACGGATCGCCTGCAAGCCTTATGCAAATGGCACATGGCGGGTTCCTGCTGGCGCTTGGGGATTGCTGGTCAGTCAGCCTAGCCAGATGAAAACACCCCCGCTTTCTGAGGCGCTGTCCCCGTTGAAGGCAATGGATAAACAAGCCGCCGAGAGATTTCAAAAGGCAATGTTGCAGTACCAGCTAGACAAGGCGATCTATGACAAGGCGGTCAAAGCTGCGATCAACAGTGGGAATAACAACCTGGGCCTAGAACCACCTGTCGAGCCCCAAATGACCCGGTACGTTGTCAACGATTCAACGTATGAAATGCTTGTTGCAATTGCTCAGGCCAACCCTGCCGGGTTCCTTGTGTTTCGTGACGAGTTGCAGGGATGGTTCCATTCTTTGAACAAAGAAAACCAGAAAGAGGCTAGAGGCTTATACCTTACTGGCTGGACCGGCACCGAGGATTATGCGACCGATCGCATTGGGCGCGGTCATGTTCGTGCGGAGTGCGTAAACCTGTCATTGCTAGGAACGATCCAGCCCAATGTATTGCGCCAAATTGTGTATGACGCTGTAGCCGGTGGCGGTGGTGATGATGGTTTGGTGGCTCGGTTTCAATTCGCTGTTTATCCCGATCCAGTCAAGACGTACCGCAAGGTTGATCGCTTGCCCAATCTCCCGGCTATGGATCACTACCATAATTTGGTCAAAACCTTGGCTGAACTGAATCCTGTAGCAGTTGGTGCATCCGCAGGATTGGATGAAGCTGCCTATCTACCTTTTGATGATGAGGCCCAAGTTATTTTTGATAACTGGCGTTTGAAGCTTGAGGATCGTATCCGAAATTCAGACTCGGACGAACACCCGGCCATGCTCGCGCATCTTGGTAAATACCGATCCTTGTTCCCTAAACTGGCTTTGATTCTTCATCTCGCTGCAGGCAAAACTGGCCCAATCGATAAGCAGGCTGCATTGCGTGCCGGGGGATGGACAAGGATTCTCGAAGCGCATGCGCGTCGGCTGTATCACACGGCAACTAATCGAGCGATGCAATCCGCTGTGGCTTTGGCTAACAAGATCAAGGCTGGGAAATTGAAGGACGGATTCACGCGTTCTGACGTTTTGATCAGGGAGTGGGCAGGGTTGCGCACTGCCGAGGAAGTAGCTACAGCGCTAACAGTGTTGCGCGATATGGTTTGGTTGACCTCATACAAGGACGAGCGAACAGGTGGGCGGCCCGCGGAGCGCTTTTACGTTAATCCAAAGGTGAAGCAGGCGGCCTAGTTCATTCCCCTTTTTTGTGTGGGGGGGCAAGCTGGGGCAGGATATTTCCCTTATTTAGGAGAGGGTACATGTACTTTTTTATAAAAAACATACGTTCTCTCTCTACGCATATGCTCCAGAACCACCCTCAAGAAAGGGGAATGATTAAACATAGACGTTCGCCACCAGTCATCTATAAAGGAAAATTGGCATGGGAATCGATAATCAAGGCTTTATCGAGCGGCTGAATCGGGAGGTGGCCGAATTAAACCGTGTTCAGCAACTTCAACAAGAGGCCGAAGCCAAGGCTAAGCTCGCTGCATCAATTGACAAGATCAAGAGAACCAAGCCGCTAACAGAACAAATCACGGAATTGATGCAAACGCTTCCTCCGGCGCTACGTGACCGGCCTTGGACGATGGCAGAGTTTGTTAGCAGATTAAACGGACGCTACCACGAGCGTCCTCATGCTCAGCATGTTGGTGAGGCACTGCGTCAGTTAGGATGGCGAAGGTGCAGATTTTGGTCGGATGGTTGGGATGGACAACGAGTTTGGCTATCTAGTTGCGCAAACTGGCGGGCATGATCAGCAAATCTCTGCTTAATACTTACGATTCCTGATGTTTATTTGCTAATAAATCATTTGATAAGTGTTTGGTAGTAGTAATAAGTCAGTAAGTATTCGGTCTATCCACGTAGAGTTGCGATAGCAACGGCAGGAGGATCTTGTCCGCGTAGAAATAGATGGGCAAATGACATGCTCACGTTTAATCCTAAACAGATACTCTTGATGGTCATTGAAAGATGGGAGTAATCCTATCTTTTCTGAAAAACGATTTTCATGAGGTGGAAACCACATCAGCTTATGGGTTATTATGGATTTTAGAAAGTTTAGAAATTACATAATGTATATGTAAATTACTTAAAGTCTGTCCATTTTTAGCCAATCAATATCGCGTGATGCTAACTACGTCTGAAAAAATGAGTGACAATCGACCGACATGGGATGTTGTATCCATCAGAGAACGAATCGCACAGTATGTAGAAAAGGGTACGATTTCTAGCGATGTGCTGGTTGGCCTGGTACAAGATGGATACTGCGCACCTCTGGAATGCGAGCTTCTGGATTACAAGGAGACTATCGTCGGTGTTGTTGGCACTGAGCGGATCGTGAAGGCGATCGTCGCTATGCATAATACCTACGGCGGCTACCTAATTTTTGGAGTGGGTGATGCTCGAGACGGGATGGGCTTCCCGGTGGTTGGTGTTGATCCTGCTATTGTGAACATCGAGCAACTCAAAGACAGAGTAGCTGCGGTGACAGACACAAGAATCCTGCTGACAGGGTGCTGCGTTCCAGCAAAGACTCTCCAGCAAACAGATGTAAATCTTGTTCTTCTGAGTGTGCCGCGGCGACCGAAAGATAGTCAGTCTGTGGATTTTAAGAAGGATGCAAAAACGGAGCATCCCAAGCACCCACCTGAGTTTAAGGTTGGAGATTTTTTCTATCGCGACGGAGATACTTCGCTAAAGGCAATTGGCACAAAAATATTTTGGCTAACCGGCGAGCGCATCAACCCCTATCTACTAGGGAACGAAAGGCGGGGGATATTTACTGAGAAGAGTGTTCAGGTTCAACATAATCTCCCTGATAGATCCGCAATTTGCCCTAAATTTATACGTCGTGAGGAAATTTTAAACCGTCTATGGACATGGCTCGGCGATGACCTGTCGCACTGGCGGGTTTTGGCGGGCGCTGGTGGCGTAGGAAAATCTAGTGTTGCCTACGAGTTTGCGGAACAACTCATCCGATATCCAGAGCAACCGTTTGATCAGATCGTTTGGCTGTCTGCCAAAAAACAACAGTTCGACGGGCTTCTTAATGACTACCGACGCATGCCAGAGATTCATTACGAGTCTTTTGACGAACTTTTGACTGCGCTATGTAATCGTTTGGCTTATGAGGAATCCGAAGTTGATGGAAAATCACAGAATGATCGTAAGCGCCTACTGAGAAGCGGTTTTGGTACGATTCCATCCTTTGTGATTGTTGATGATGTTGACTCACTTCAATCCGACGAACAAAAACAAGTCGGTGAGCTAGTGGCTTGGCTTTCTGGCAACAACTCTAGGTTTTTGATCACCACACGACACAACCATACATTTTCAACTTCGACGTCTATTCATCTGGAGGGCTTCGAGCGTGACGAGTTTGATGATTTTCTTGGTGTGCTCGGTGAACGTCTGCCTCAAGTATCTACCTTGAACAAAGGCCAACGCGACAATCTATTTAAATCAACCCACGGTAGTCCGCTCCTTTCCGAATCTATCTGCCGCAATCTTCGCTACGGATCGTTTGACGAGGCGCTAACTAATTGGCAAGGAAAAAGTGGCGACTTGGCCCGCGCAGCTGTTTTGAAAAAAGAGATTAGTCAGTTATCTCCTGAGGCAAAGCGTGTCTTGGTGGCGGCCTCTATGTTGCGATCAGCATCCACCGCTGAATTGGCAGCCGTTACCGACCTCCCCAAAACCATAGTGGAGGGGGCTATTGATGAATTAGACAGGCTATTTCTCGTTGCACGTCCACCTATCGCTAAAGAGCCTAGATTTGCGGTAAACGAGACGACTGCACGCCTAGTTTTGGATTCTGCAGAGTCCCTTGTTGGCGATCATCGAAAATTACAGAAATCCGTTGAAGGCTTAAGTCAAGGTGCTGATCTGAAGCGAAAAGCAGGTGATAGTAATGTTGCCTCAGCTATCCGTCAGGCTAATGCATTGTTGAAAGAGGACCGATTTATAGAGGCACTAAGTACTCTTGATGCAGCGCATGTCCGTAAAAATCATCCAGATATATTGAGCTTTAAAGCAAAGTTACTGATGGGCACAAAACCACCACGTTATGAGGAAGCAAGGCTACTGGTTAGAGATGCTTTTTCTGCTGGAGGAAGACGGCCGGCTTTGTTCGATATTTGGTTTCACAGCGAATGGAGTCTCAAAAATTATACTGGCGCTATTGAGGCATCCGAAGCAGCGCTCAGGTGCAAAATTCCTACTGAACTGGAGTGGAATGTTAGGCTTTCCGCTGCTCATAAGGCGCGTGCTGGCGAGCGGGGCATGGCTGATATAGAAGGTATCCGTAAAGATTTGACAGCAGCCAGTAGAACAATGAGTTTGGCTGTTAGAAAAAGTGGTGCTTCTGAACGTCAACAATGGTTGAGTAAATTATTCGAAATTCACGATCAATTGCTTGATCTACATCGAATGCAGCCCCCTTCTGTTCCGATGGTATCTTTACTTCTAGAAGAAATAATCGTTATGAACCGCAACGGGGACAAGCGCCGCAGCGTAGCATGGGTGGCCGTGAGTTCTATTGACCGCTTGGCTCGAAAAAAGGGTGGCCTTAAGGGCAAGGAAAGCCATGCCTTAAAATTGGTAGATCGGATCGAAGAAATTATACAGTTTCGTAAAGAAAATAATGGTAATCAGGGGGAGCGAGATGAGGCGCTGTTTCTGGAGTGGGAAAAGGTTCGTAATCGATTATTTAGTATTGAATAAGCTACATATCTAGTGGGTATGTGCCGGTGATAATAATCTCATATCTCTGTAAGTAGCGTTACTACGCGTAGTTTTCCGTCCATCGATCAAGGGTAATTATGAAGCTCAAAAAAACATCAAAAGCGTTTTTTTTTACTATGGCTGTCATTACATTGTCCGGTTGCGCAACATCCTCGACGCAGGATGATATTGTTTCCATCGGTCCAGATACCTACATGGTTGGGCGACCAGGTGGGTTCACTACATTTTCAGGGGCGGAAGTAAAAGGTCAGCTTTATCGAGATGCAAATGAGTTTTGCAAGCGACAAAATAAATATTTAAAAGCACTCAACGAAAGCTCCAGAGACTCCGGCGTGGCTAGATATGCAAATGCCGAGATACAGTTCCGCTGCCTCTCTGCTGGAGATCCTGAACTGCGTAGGCCGACAATGGAGGCTGTTCCTGATATGACGATTCAAATCAAAAAATAAGATATTTTAAAAAATAACCCAAAATTTTTTATGACGTAGGCAAGCACGGGGTGGTATGGGTATGGGGCATGGTGCCCATCACCCCCCATTGTCATAATTTATTCTTTGAGAGTATTTGAGTTGCGTGATTAAGTTAACCGTGTTCGCTTGCATAAATGATGCGCAAGTAAATTTTATGTAATAGGCGTGCTTGGAATGCTTGGGTAGATTAACGTTTTCGTTAAAATTCTATCTACCTGAAAATGGCATACAAAATGGTATACAAAATAAAAATGCGCCTTATAGGGCGCATTTTTATTGATATTCTGGCGGAAGCGGTGAGATTCGAACTCACGGGGGACGTAAATCCCCGACGGTTTTCAAGACCGCTGCCTTAAACCGCTCAGCCACGCTTCCCTTGAAAGAGGCTGGATATTAACGTGTCACCACGATGGTGTCTAGGTGTCGACCTTTTCCAGAACAGTAAACCTGGTCAGGGCTGCGTGGCTGGTGTGTTCAACCGTATCGGCAAGCCTGATGCGGTAGGCTTTGCCTTGTGCGGCAAGGATGTAATCCTTGTCCCGTGCCAGATTTGTGTAGGGAACGAACAGGTAATGCCCGGCTTGCTGACTGGCGCTGCTGCTCAAAAAGAGCGTTCGGCACTGCTGATTTTTTTCCGGGCAGCTCAAGTCAACGGCCAACGGGGTTGATGCCAAGGTTTCTACGCCAGCCAGGAGTTCGCCGTCGCTTTGCCTCTCTAGTCGTCGCACCAGACCGATCGACAGTTTGCCGTCGTTGTCCTGTGGCAGAACGCCGATAATTTCGCAGGGATGCAGTGTTTCGCCGTGCTTGCCGTGAATTTCAATACCAAGGCCCGAGGCACTTTCATCAGTAACGGTGCCGGGGCTGACAGTTGCCGATGTCACTGCTTTGCCGCTCAGGTTATGCAGAATGCAATCTAATCCATGCAGTAGCTTGACGGGTCTTTGGCTGGCGCGGCGCTCATGTTTGCGTGTGGGGGGGCTGGTTTCCCTGGACCAGAGTTTGACCAGTGCCTGGATGCGCTCATGCTGCAGGATCAAGGCGGTTTCTGTGAGTCCTGCGCATTTGTCGCTGCTGTTCTGCATGGCGCTAACATGTTGCTGCATGCGTTGGAGCAAGGCGCGGGTATCCCAATAGCGCCAGGTTTCTCCCAGCATGTCGCGCCGCAGTCGTTTCGGCGGATAAGCTTCTGCCAGGTTAATGGCAAAAAGCTGGCGTTGTGGCTGGATGACCGTTTCCAGTTTGATATCCTGCACCCAGTCATCGAGTAATTCGGCAATCAGCTGAATCTGCTTGGGGGGCATTTTTTCCGGGCAAGAGAGTGCCAGCATCAGGATCTTCAGGTAAGTGCCCTGGATGCTGGATGCCGGCTCAGTCGGGTAAGGACAAATCAGGGTTGTTTGGCAGCCTTGCTGTTCTGCCCACCGGTACAGGCGATGGATCCGCCGCCAGGTATGCTGGTCGATTGCCCGGTAACGCATGAATCGCCACTTGGTGTGCTCGAAGTAGTAGCGCATCGCGCGCAGGATGAAAAGCGGAAGGTTGGCGTCGCCATGTTTGCCAGGGGTCTGCATGGCCTGTTTCAGACAAAGCTGATAGGCGTTGCCCATTTCGGCCCAGAAGGCGGTGATCGTCAATAGCAGTTGGGATGGCGGTGCGTCGTCATCAATGATTTCACCCTGATGGACGCGAACCAGATAATCCTGCAAGTTTCGGGCTTTTTCATCCAGATACGGAATGGTACGCAGGCGTTCCTTGATCGATACCTTGGCGTTGTGATTAAGCTGTTGCAGCGCCTTGATGATCTCGGCTTGTGCTATCAGCATGTCGCTTTGCGGCAGCTCACCCAGCATGCGTGTCGCTGACTTGAGATCACGAACTTCGGTAACGGCTTCTTGTGGCAGAAAAAGCGATTGGACCAGACCCTTGAAGTCGAACATGGTGCCCCTTTGCCCTCGCTGGATGCAATCGGCAAAGGGTAGGGCAAATACACCCGGCTTTCAATAAGGTTTTATAGTGTTTTCCGGATTCTTTCTGCTGCAGTTTGCAGCGTGGCGATGTCGCAGGTGTAGGCAAAACGCAGGAAATGGCGGCAGCGAGCATCGACACCAAAATCCAGTCCAGGCGTAATGGCAATGCCTTGTTCCTGCAGCAGCCGTTCGGCAAAGGCTGCGGCATCCCCGGTAAGGTTGCGGGTGTCCGCCCACAGGTAAAAAGCTCCCTGGCTTTGTGCCGGCAAAACAAAGCCCAGTTCAGCCAGCAGGGCGGCCAGGCAGGTACGACGGTGGTCGAGGATCTGACGACGCTGTTCCAGCAGTGCCAGCGTTTGCGGATGAAACGCTGCCAGCGCGGCATATTGTGCTGGCGTGGGGGCGGCGAGGAAAAGATTTTGTGCGAGTTTTTCCAGGGCCGGTACATGCTTGGTAGGGGCAACCAGCCAGCCCAGGCGCCAGCCTGTCATCTGGAAGAATTTGGAAAAACTGTTTACCACGAAAATGTCATCCGCCACGCTGAGCGCGGTTTCGTGCGGGCGATCGTAAACCAGGCCCTGATAGATTGACCTGTCCTGACAACCGAAGACACACCTCGCTCAAATACCGACCGCCTGCTTGCTGAATTTTTGTGCAAACACAG
>NZ_JBVVOL010000052.1:0-8218 GCF_055810895.1 Formivibrio sp. oc-25
TTGGTAGACATGTGGACTCCGGACAATGCGGCAGTTTCCTGCCAAAGGTCCGTTTACACAAAATTCTGCACAGGCCCAACCCAGAGCAAACGCTGTTGCGGGATTTGTTAAAGCAGGTGCTGACATTGGCCGGCTTGGCCTGGCCGACCTCGGGCGAGCACTTCAGTTTGGATAGCAAGATGATGGACATGGACTTTGCGCAAAATTTTGCGCAAGTTAGATCAGACATACAGGATGGAGACAGTCCAAGTGACTGTCGTAATACTTAGAACCCGTTCACGATCTGTAACCAGAAGTCGTAACGCCCTGTCGACGGAGGTGGAATGACCACGATGGCTACTGACCCGGCAGAGCATGAAGCAGCGCCACGGACTGGACAAACGCAGCAGGGGTTGTGTGCGACCAGCATGATCAAGAACAAGCGCATTACGGTGTGTTTTGCCGAGAATAGACTGATAAGTGGATTTTGCAAGACGCGCTGCATCGGCAACGCGCAAGCCTAGGCCCCAAATCTACTAACTTTTACAGGATGAAATCTGATGATTGTGATGAGCCTGCAGGTGTTGTGCAAATGACTCACGTTGGACGAATAGCAAACTGAAGTCTTCCGCCAGCAGCATACTATCTAAAAACAGAATTGGAAAAACTTTCCTCCTGAAAAGCCAGGCAGAAAGCTGGAAACAAATCCATTGTTTATTTTTAGCACTCTAAATACGTAAATCTCTCACCCACCTATTGGTTTTTAATTAGACATATAGAAAACACAATCCAGCCTTCACAAGGTAGTTCAGGACAAAAAACCAACTCGGCTCAAGAAAAAATTCATGAAATCAAACTTGAAAGATATTTTTGTCACCGTTTTAATAACATGCATAGAAACTTGGATTCTATGCCTCCTTTTATTAAATACAAACCTGAACACATCACCACTCGAATTTTTGTCCATCCTAACCGCCGCCCTGAGATAACAGATACAACACTGACACATTAATAAAATTGATTTATTTGCACAAACAGATAGCCATCATAGCCACCAATTATAATTTACGGATTGACAATCACCGAGACAATGACAATGGGAAAAATTATCTGCGATGAAATAACTTTCCGCAAATTGGAGATATTTCTTGCGTACATGAGTCATAGCAATCTAACCAAAGCAGCCGAACAACTTGATATCAGCCCCGTCAGTGTACATCGCGCATTACACTCCCTAGAAGAGGGTGTCGGCTGTGCATTATTTCATCACACAGGAAGAAACCTGATCCCAACAGAAGCAGCTAGAGTTTTAGCGAATGCTGCCTCTGATGTACAGGAACGCATGTCCAATGGGATTAAAGCAACCCGTGAGGCTGCCGGACTATATGCCGATAGATTAAGAATTGGAACCGTATACTCGTTAACAGCACAACTAGTCCCTAGAGTTGTGGTTGACCTCAAGGCAAGACGCCCAAACTTAAGTACCGATCTAGCTCTTGGATCCAATGCGGACTTAACCGAAAAACTCAAGCAAGGGCAGATTGATGCCGCCCTCATGCCAATAATCGACCACGACCCAGAACTTGAGTGCATCGACATATTTAAAGACAGCATTTATTTTGCAGCACCAGCTGGATCCATATACTCCGAACGAGAGAGCATCGGCCTAGATGAAGTAAAAAATGAATTATTTGTTTCTCTGTCTGGGGGATTCGCCACCACAAAAGGATTTCAGGAAGCATTTAGAAGAGCAGGATTCACCCCCCACATTTTCATGGAAGTGAGTGATATATTTACCTTAATGAACTTGGTGCGTGGTGGACTCGGCTATGCTCTATTACCAGGCAGAGCAAAAAATATGTTTGGCGACCATATCCAATTCATTCCATTGACTGAGAACTTTCAAATACATCAGAGTGTAGGACTTATCTTCTTAAGGGCCAGAGAAAGAGACCCTAACATCCTTGCACTGGCTGCCGCTTGCAGAATGATTGGGAAGCATGAATTTTAAATTAGAGCACTCGATTAACCTCACACAGAGCATTAGAATTCATCAATGGACCGACCATGACTCTCTACACAAAAAAATCATTTTCGATACCGACAGTGCAAAGGATACTCAGAGATCGTGCATGTCACTTCCATATTGAACACATCCACACATGCACGTCGACCAACACCATACTACTTGAGAAAGAAAGTACAGGACTTCCTTCTGGTTATGTCTTGGTTGCAGACGATCAAACAGCAGGCCGAGGACGCCTTGGTCGCACATGGGTCTCAAGCCAATGCTGCAGCCTGACATTTTCAGCACTATGGAAATTTCCCGATGAAAGCAGAATATTTGGCTTAAGCCTTATTGTAGGATTAGCCGTCGCAACCGGATTACAGGATCTAGGAATCAGCGGAATTTCATTGAAATGGCCTAATGACATTTGGCTAAACGAGAAAAAGGTTGGCGGGATATTGATTGAAGTAGCCTTCAACAACACTGGGGCATCCACAGTAATTGGAATTGGGATAAATCTACACAAACACCCAGACTGGCAAAATATCATCGACCAACCGTTAGCGGCAATTGATGATGAAAAACCTGGCTTTAGCAGAGAAGAAATACTGGCTGCAATTCTGCTACGCCTACAAGAAAAACTAGAAAAATTCTCCTTCAATGGATTCGAACCAATGCGCAAGGAATGGGATAAATTTAACGCACTGATCGGACGATGGGTAAATGTAGCATCAATTACAGGGGAGCTGACCGGGGTATGCATCGGCTGCTCTGCCAATGGCGAGCTAGAAATCCTGGACAAGTCAAACACCAAACACATTATTACCGCAGGCGATGTAGGATTGAAAGTCAGACCCCTACCCTCTCCCGCACAAATAAAAAATATCGACCAACAACCCACTATAAATAATTAATTCACCCCAAATAAATAAAAAGCCAAATATAAATTAGTTCAGAACAAGCAGCACGCCAACCATTGAAACACATCAAACCAATGACTCAGCCACTTTGACATTTTCACCCAAAATCACGGAAACATTCCGCTTAGATGAAAAAATCGACTTGCCCGACCCGCAAACAACAATTTCATTGCAATGAAATTTTTCCAAATCATGCACAACATCACTCAAACCATCATAAGAACAGACGTGATGACTAACCATTGCTCCTTTCTCCCTCAAGGAATCAGAAATATTTTCAAGCAGCGAACTCCCTCTTGCTTTATGAAAAGCAATCATCCGTCTTGACGTATACAATCTCATCATCTTCCAGCACGAACGAGGGTTAAACTTGTATAGCAAATGCACATGCATTGAACTGAGCAAAGTTCCATAATGATCAATAACATAATCAACACATGCCATATAGTCTTTCGTAACGTCAACACACACTAACAAGCATTGTGATGAGTCACGCACACCCTCTGATGCTTCAACTCCAGGACTACTCTGCAGATTCATCACATTCACCCATAAAAGTAAATTCCATCATTAACCATGCGCTGTAGCGCCCCCAACATAACAATTCAACCACCAACAACAAAGGCAAAGACAGCGCCCCACTTTCGCCGTAACGAATTAAACAACACACGCAGCCAATAGGGAAATTTTATATTTAATCCAACCCCAATTGAATACCATAATAATTCTCAACACACATCAAAAATAGATTGGCCAACACACTCAATCCAGCAAGAATAATTCAACACAATTATCGCACATCAAAAATCATATATGGATTACAAATAGCCTCGCTACTCCGGTATGCATTCTCCACCCTCTTCCTCACTATCAACCTGACAGGAAGCTGGCCATCATTTCTAAATATCCAATCCACATCAAAATCAGTAGCCTCCCGTATCACTATTATTTTATTTTCAGAACCAATCTCAGCCTTTATAATCGATCGTGCAACATCGATGCTTCGAGCCTCTCGAACACAGCAACCAAGACCAGTTTCCGCATAAAATAAACCCATAGCTTCTCACTCACAAACACTATAAAAATGTATCGAAATTTGTTGATAAACCCACGGAAAGGCAGCACAGACCAAATCAAGCAGGAGGGGGAGGCTAGACTCAGTCTGCGCTGCCAACCATTTCCACAACAGTAGGGTTGCGCTGCAATTAAACGCGAAATAGACCCGATCAGTCCATTCACCGATGCGTAAAATCATTACCCTGAACGAATCCACCAATACGCTGGGCAGGCTAACAACAAACAAGCCATCACAACTTCATCAAGTGGTGGAGCTTATAAATTTCATATACAAGTTTAGTAAGCACATATCTATGCAATACTTGGGGTCTGAGATTAGGATATTTCATCAAGAATAACACTACAAAAATAGTCGTTACTAAATACCAAATAATAGACATATAAATTTACAATAATTTTTCCCATCAATATCAGATATGAATGATGATTACAGGAGAATTTTATGAAACTGAAAGCCAGAATCTGGTTGATCATAGCTGCCGCCCTGATCGGCTTGGCCACACTGTCTGCCATTGCGTTGCTTACCATGAAGCAGCAATTGGTTCAGGAAAAGCAGGTACAGATCAAGACCCTGCTGGATATGTCGGTCAGTGTGACCAAGTATTACCACGAGCAGGAAAAGGCCGGCTCGCTAAGCCGTGAAGATGCGCAGTCCCTGGCCAAAAAGGCGATCGGAAACATGCGTGCCGGACATGATTACGTCTTAATCAAAACCCGCGATCACATTGTTGTTTCACACCCCAGCAAACCCGAAGGGACAAAAGATCTGGGGGCCAAGCAAAATGATGGACGCACCCTGTCCGAGGTTTATGATGAAGCCTTAGCCAAATCGAGCATGCCTTATGTCGATATTCTGACTCCCCGCCCCGGAGAAAAAACGGATTCACCCAAGCTCAATGGCCTGATTGTGTTCGAGCCGTGGAACTGGGTGATCGGTACCGGTTTTTTCCTGAACGATATTGAAGAAGCGTTCTGGAATCAGGCGTTGGTATTACTGGGTTGCGCGCTGGTTTTGATTGCTGTGGTGGCAGTGCTGGCCTTGAGCATGTCCAAAAAGATTCTGGGACAACTGGGGGGTGAACCGCAGTACGCGGCAGAAATCGCTACCGAAATTGCCTGCGGTAATCTGGCCAGCAATATCCAGGTTGAGGGTAGTCAGGAAAGTTTGCTGGGGTCGATCAAGGCGATGCAGGATGGCTTGCGCACCATGGTGGAA
The DNA here is from genome assembly GCF_055810895.1 of Formivibrio sp. oc-25. Lineage (NCBI taxonomy): Bacteria > Pseudomonadati > Pseudomonadota > Betaproteobacteria > Neisseriales > Chitinibacteraceae > Formivibrio > Formivibrio sp. oc-25. Next base: position 5,201 of record NZ_JBVVOL010000052.1, read on the forward strand.
CACTTCAACGTGGCATCGCTGCAGTTGGCCAATTCCGCCGAAGGTCTGACCGAGCAAATGGATAATGTCAGCAAGGGCGCACGCGAAACCGCCGAAGCCACCTCTTCGACCGCCGCAGCGGTCGAAGAAATGACCGTCAGCATCAACCATATCTCTACCAACGCACACGAAACCGAAGCCAATGCGCAAGCCTCGGTCGAGCTATCTTCTGTGGGTGAAGTGCAAGCCAACAATGCGGCCGAAGAAATCCGCCGTATTGCGGATAACGTCAGCACGGCTACCGAACTGGTGCGTGGTCTGGTTGAACGCTCACGCGAGATTGACAGCATGAGTGCGGTGATCAAGGAAATTGCCGACCAGACCAACCTGCTGGCACTGAATGCTGCCATTGAGGCCGCGCGGGCTGGGGAACAGGGCCGTGGTTTTGCCGTGGTGGCCGACGAAGTACGCAAGCTGGCCGAGCGCACATCGGGTGCCACACAAGACATTACCCGCACCATCCATGCCGTGCAGGAAGATACCGATCAGGCTGCGGCTCGCATGGATGATGTGAAGCAACAGGTTACACATGGGGTTGCGTTGGCGGTGCAGGCTGCCGATGCCTTGCGCCAGATCCATGCCAGTTCGCAACAGAGTCTGGTCAAAACGCGTGAAGTGGCCAATTCTGCGCATGAACAGAGCCAGGCAAGTAATAGCATCGCTGTAAATATTGAAAAGATTGCCCAGATGGTGGAAGAATCGGATGCGGCAGTGCATTCCGCCCATGATCAATTACAAAGTCTGGATGCCTTAGCTAAAGAGCTGCATGAAGCTGCGGCAAAATTTCGTCTGCACTAATCAGCAAACGCCGATAATTTCCCTCGCCAAGAAACCCCTCCCGAAGGAGGGGCGCGAGAATAACCAGTATGTCCTGATGTAAGTTTCCTCCACAAGGTTTGTCCATTTGCGCTCGAACCGGGGCCAACCGATTCTTGCCTTCATTCGCTGCCAAGCGTTTGAGGGCTCCACTACAACGGGCTGCCAAGCCCTATTTCGTCTCTTGCGAGACCCACATCTTCGCCAATTGCTCCAGTCTTTCGGGACACCGTGCCAACGGTGCTGCAGCTTGCACTGCTCCCCACGCGCTTCGGTCGTATCGCGCAATGAGTCAAACCCTACTCAACGGGTCTCCCCCTCTCTGTTTCTGCCCATACGGTGCCAACCGACATGGTCAACGGAGAGGTTCCTGCGTTAGTCATCTGCTACTGCGCTGTTCAGCGCCATTGTCTCCGCTACATTCCTAGCTTTTCAGCTTTCCGTAGATTTCCCCGGCTCGATGTTCCGAAGCAGCTCGGGTACTCAGAATGTGCATCATCGACGACGAACCATAGCTTTGTGCCTATGGCTCTGAACAGCTCCGCACAGCATCCTCGAAGGATGCCGTTAGAGGTTTGAGCTATGCATTGACCCCTGCTTTCGCAAGGTGCCGGTATCGCCAGCTTTCGCCTTGATACCCTACCGTGTCACCACGGTCTCAAAAGCCATCCTCTGCGGTACGCGTTGCGCTCTTCCGATACGCCCCACGAGTTGGACTGGATACCAACTTTCACACGTATGACAGGTCGCCCGGGCATTACCTCCCGGGTGCCGTTTCCGCGTCGCCCAACATGCTGAATGGATCATTTTGGTGATTGGGTAGAAGGTCGGAATTGCACCGACCAGCCCCCGTCGTAACGCAGCGAGCCTGATTAGAGGCACTGCGCTTCAGCAATGGCTTAGCGTGAAGTTTGGCGAACCTCACGCATGCCGGATTGGCAATCCGGCGTGGCCTTTCGGCCGATGTGGTTGCAGGTGGCAGTCTGCCTTCTGTATCCATATACAGCTCGATGGGATACACAAGACAGACTGCATGGAGTTGCGCTCCGCGATGCTCTCGCATCGCCCGCTGTCCACCGTGATTGTTTCCTCACATCCCCGTATAGCACCGGTGCAGCGGATAAAGACCTCGCGTGGGGATTTTTTTGTTTGGAACATCAAGTAGTGCGGCCTTGCCGCACCGAATCACACTGCGAAATTGCGCGTCTGCGCCGCGCAATGCCCCTGCATGTCGGTTGCGTGGCGCTATACCCAGTATCCCCATCAACTGGAGTTACTTGATATGACAGCCGCTAACCCACCCGTTACCCCGATTGCATTTTCCAAGACGGCGGCACTCAGCCGCGTCATCGATGCCGTCACCAAAGGCTACGTCTTCTACTGCACCGGCCGGTGTCCTGCCGTAAGACTGCAAGCGCTCGCGCGCAAGTTCCATCTGCGTTACGGGATTGGTTGCTCGCCAGCGCAGCGTTTGACTCGCAAGCAACATGAGCAAGCCAACGCCATCTTCGTCGCTTACTGCAATGCCAAGAGCCTTGAGAAGGAGCTTCCTCAGGCGCCAGGCCAGCGCTGCGCAGGCGTACAAGAAGGCGACTCGACAGGCATCACCGAAGCACCCAACTGCAATCCGCAGATGGATTGGGTGAATCTCCCCTCTGGTAGTGAAGTGGAGTGGTTGTTGCTGGTCACGAAAGGCACCGGCCCAGTACATGAGCAGGAGTCGCTCCGGTGTGTGACGGACAAGCAGCGGTTGGTCTACTGCGGATACGAACTGGTACGCCATCCAGTCGCCGGCCGGACTGCCTGGACGTTCCGGCGAACGAAACAGGAAATGACCACGCTGTATGCGCTACTGGATAGCCAGCTCAAACGCCACAGGCATGACGAAGTCGAAGCTACCCTGGCGCGGATCAGTCGCCAGCCGGGATTCTCTGGTGTGCGCGAACAGAGCAAATCTCTGCTGCGCCATGCGCAACAACACGGTTATCCAGGTGAGCTACCCAAGTTGTTTTACATGCAAAAAGTCGGCCATGGCATTTCCATGATGTTGGAATGAACGCCCCTCCAATGGCCGCATGGAATTACCTGTCTAGTTTCGTACGATCATATCTCGCAACGTATCCTGAAACTTGCCACTGCGCGCGAGGTTTTGGGTAGTCTTCT
>NZ_JBVVOL010000053.1:0-7887 GCF_055810895.1 Formivibrio sp. oc-25
GCGCACAGGCCTGCGGCTTTGAAGGTGTCGACAAACGTCTGGATGTACTGGCCACAGCCATCGTCGGCGGCATGACGATCGAGGACCTGTGCCATCTGGAGCTGGCTTATGCCCCACCGTTTGGCGCGGCCAAGGATGCAATCAACCTGGCAGGTTTCGCCGCTTGCAACCGCCTCGATGGCCTGGTGAAACATACCACCACCCTGCCGGATGATCAGAACGTGCAGATTATCGATGTACGCCCGAAACCGCTGGCCGAAGCCTATCCGGCACCCGGCAAGGTGCTCAACATTCCCTTCCCGATGCTGCGTGCCAGTCTGGACAAGCTCGACCGTACTCGACCGGTGGTTACCGTGTGCGCCTTTGGCAAGATGAGCTACTTCTCGGCGCGCGTGCTGGCGCAGAATGGTTTCGATGTCACCAGTTTCAGTGGCGGCCTGAAAGCCAATATTGACCCACGCTCACCAGCCAAGGTGCCCACACCGTAATCGATCCCGAATCGTGAAAGGCAAACAGGGCACGCAAAAAGGTGCCCTGTTTTTTTGCCTCAATCCGGTTTCACGTAACGCAACACCACATCGACAATCAATTCGCGCTGCAGGCGGGCATCCTGCCCACCCCAACATTGAAGCTGCGACCCAGATCGACTCGCTGATCCACAACATCGGTCAGCAATTCCTCAAATGCAAGGAGGCCAGCCATCCTGAGATAGACTGGCATTCATGCGAAACGCTTTAGCTTATTTCAACCAGCCTTTGATTTCCGGAACGGTCGGAATTTTGCCGACAGAAACGATTTTGCCGTCGAGCGCTACACCCGGCGTGGCCATGATTCCGGCTTTGGCTATCTCGGCATAGTCACTGATTTTCTCCAGCGTGAAGTTCACGCCTTCTGTCTCCAGCACATCTTTCACGATTTGTGCGGTCTGTGTGCAACGGGCGCAACCAGGTCCATAAACAGCTACTTTCATCATTCTCTCCTCCGTAGTTTTGCGATGCGAACTGCAGTTACACGATTGCGACATCCTTTTCTCCTTTTCAGATCACAGCATTGAATACATAACCTACCAGCACGATCCCGCAGGAGACGACACCCGCAAAGACGGCAATCAGACGCGGTTTCAGCACTTTGCGCAGAATGATCATTTCCGGTGCCGAGAGCGCGATCACTGCCATCATGAAAGCCAGTACGGTGCCCAGTGCTGCACCTTTGCCGATTAGTGCCTCAACAATCGGAATAATGCCCGCTGCATTGGTATACATCGGCACACCCAGCAGTACGGCCACGGGCACGGACCACCAGGCATCGCGCCCCATAATCGATGCCATGAAATCTTCCGGAACATAACCGTGGATGCCCGCACCGAGTGCAATCCCGGCGATAACAAACGGCCAGACCTTGCCGACGATTTCACGCACATGTGAACGACCCGATTCGAAGCGTTGTACCCAACTCAGGTTCTCATCCGGCAAATGATGGACTTCACCTTTGACGATTTTCTGAACCCAGTCTTCCAGATGGATTTCCATCTTGAGTTTGCCGATCACCAATCCGGATACGATGGCGATGAGCAATCCCATACCCAGATACAGGCCGGCCACTTTCCAACCGAACATTCCGAACAACAATACCAGTGCCACTTCGTTAACCATGGGCGCGGAAACGAGAAATGAAAATGTCACGCCTAGAGGCACACCGGCAGACAGAAAGCCGATAAAAAGCGGCACGGCAGAGCACGAGCAAAATGGCGTAACGATACCAAGCAAAGCGGCCAGTACATTACCCGTACCCAGACGTTTTCCCGAGAGCAGTGCACGCGTGCGCTCCGGGGCAAAAAAAGTCTGGATGATGCCCATCACGAACACGATGCCTGTCAATAGCAGTAGCACCTTGGGCGTGTCATAGAAAAAGAAATGCAAGGCTTCGCCTAGATGCGTCTGGCGGGAAAGTCCCAGAAGCGCAATCAGTGCATCAGCCAGATCGGTGAGATGCCAATAGGCCAGTTGCCAAAGCGGGATGGCCAGCGCGAGGCTGGCGAGCCAGTAGCGTAGTTGAGGTGAAATACGAGGTGCGGTGTGGTTCATCATGCGTTCATCTTTTCGGGTCTTCTGAACTGAAGACGCCGATGCATGAGAAAAGACGCAGGATGGAGCTACTTATTTTGAAAAACGATCAGTTGCCACAATAACCCGGCTTTGTAGAACAGCCTTGGTTGACTGGAACAGGCTCGGATTGTGCTGGCCGGGGTATGAATCCGCATACGTGGCCAGATGCATCATGTTCGACCTGGCAGGCTGTTGTGAGCTGATTCTTGAGCCGTTTGCGAGCGCGCTGCACTCGGGATTTTGCAGCAGAAAGACTCAGACCGATTCTTGCAGCGAAGTCTGCCTGACTCATCCCTTCCAGATCACACAGCGTAATCGCCTCACGATCCTCTGGACTCAACTCACCCAGAACACGTGGTAGGCACGACGCCAGACTATCCACGGGACGCAGTTCAACCTCTTCAGCAACCAGATCCACCGGGACTTCGACGATTTCGCGCTTGCGCCGTGATTGATCGGCCACCGCATTGCGGGCTACGTCAAATAGCCAGGCACGTGCATTTTCAAGGCAACAGAACCTATCTCCCTGTCGAACTGCTTTGAGGAAAAGGTCATGCAGCAAATCCTTGGCCGCATCCCGATCTGCAACTTGTCGGGTCAGCCAGTTGAGCAATTCGCGTTCGTGGTTATGCCATGCATGCATCATGCAAGGACGCGGGCTTTCCGTGAGATGTTTGGAGAGAAAGGCGGAAGAGGAAGGACACAACCCGGCAAACTGCGAAGTCTGCCGGATCACTGCGGGGGCCATATTGCGCGAAGTGAGCACATAGCCTGCTGCATAGAAAAACGACTCGGCGGTATTGGTCAGCAGGTAGAGCGTTTCAACACCTTGTGACTGAGCCTGTGCTTCGGCATGTGTGACCAAGGCCCGGGCGAAGCCATGCCCACGAAACTCGGGAGCGACAGCAAGCGAACGCAGTAGTCCCACGCGGTCGAAGCGCTCGAAGCCGAGCACGGCAATGAGTTGCTCATTCTCGCGTATTCCGAAAAACTGTGGCGGTGCGCTTGAATCGATGTCGCAGTGATTCAGCTCGCACGCATCGAGCAGCGGGATGACTTCGGCCAGAGCGTTCAGTGGTTCGATGTACATGACAGGCTTTTCCCTGCTGGGCCAGCAACCGATAGATGGGCCTTCAGCGTAATCAGTCAACCTTGAATTCGCCAACCTTGCGTGCAGTTTCCTTGATATTTTCCAGAGAAAGCGCTTCCTCGCCCAGGCTCAGGAAGTATTCGGTACGACGCTGAATCTGCGCAAAAATTTTCTCAAAGGAAGCGCGCTTTTCAGCTTCGGTTTCGCCGTGCGGGTCTTCGTAGCCCCAGTGCGCCGTAGTCGGATGCCCCGGCCAGATCGGACAGACTTCATTTTTGGCATTACCGCACACGGTAATGATCAGATCCATCTGCGGTGCCTCCGGGCCGCCGAACTCGTCCCACGATTTGGAGCGCAGGCTGCCGGTGTCATAACCAATGGTTTCCAGCATGGCGATCGCGTGCGGGTTGACGCGGCCCGAAGGCTTGCTGCCAGCGCTGTAGCACGTGAAGCGTCCTTTGCCGAGCACATTGAGTACGCCTTCACTCATCACGCTGCGCGCGGAATTGGCGGTGCACAGGAACAATACGTTGTAGGGTTTGGTGGTCATTTACAAACTCTCCAGACAAGATTCAATCAGTTTCTCGAACAGCTTTTCAAGCCACCTGGCGTTCATACCAAGGCTTGCAAACATTCACGATCTTCACCAGCGACAGCATCACCGGCACCTCGACCAGCACGCCAACGACCGTTGCCAGCGCGGCGCCGGAGTTCAGGCCGAACAGCGAAATTGCCACCGCCACGGCCAGCTCGAAGAAATTGGATGTGCCGATCAGGCAGGCCGGCCCAGCCACGTTATGCGGCAACTTCAAGAGGCGCGCGCCGATCAGGCCGACGGCAAAGATACCGTAGCTCTGGGCAATCAGCGGCACGGCAATCATCGCGATCACCATCGGTTGCGCAATGATGGTGCCGGCCTGAAAGCCGAACAGCAGCACCACGGTGGCAATCAGGCCGACGATGGACCAGGGTTTGAGCCGGGCCACGAAATCCGTCACCGCATGGCTGGAACGCAGCTCCAGTGCATGGCGCGTGGCCATACCGGCGACCAGCGGCAACACCACATAGAGTACGGTGGAGAGCACCAGCGTCTGCCAAGGCACAGTGATATTGGTCACGCCGAGCAGGAAAGCGGCTATCGGCGCGAAGGCTACCACCATGACCAGATCGTTCACCGAGACCTGCACCAGCGTGTAATTGGCGTCGCCCCTGACCAGCTGACTCCAGACAAACACCATCGCCGTGCACGGCGCCACGCCAAGCAGGATCATGCCAGCGATGTATTCGCTGGCTGATTGCGGATCGACCCACGGTGCGAACAGGTAATGGAAGAACAGCACCCCCAGCGCCGCCATGGTAAAAGGCTTTATCAGCCAGTTCACCACCAGCGTCAGGATCAGGCCATGCGGTTTCTTGCCAACATTCTTCACCGCATGCCAGTCGATCTGGATCATCATCGGATAGATCATCACCCAGATGAACACCGCCACCACCAGATTCACATGCGCGATTTCCAGCGCGGCAATCGCCTGAAAGGCATCGGGTATCAAGAGCCCCAATCCCACCCCGGCCAGAATGCCCAGTGCTACCCAGACCGTGAGATAACGTTCAAACAATCCCATTTCAGCTCCTTTGCAGCTTGTTGCGTTTACATGCCTATTAAATATTTTAATGATTCAACAATATTTAAAATATTGTCACAAAAAAGTGGCCGGATCAGCCTAGCGGGGGCAACAGGCTATCGAAGCACGGCGATGCCGCACGCAAGTCCGCGCACTGCTCGGGATGCCCGGCACAGCATTCTTCGGTCAGGTAAGCGATCAGATCGAGCATCAGCGGGATATTGGCTCGGTAACGCTGAAATCGCCCCTCCTGCTCCACTGTCAGCAGCTTCGCCTGCGTCAGTGCCTTGAGGTGAAATGAAAGATTTGTGGGCGGCACATTCAATGTCGTGGCAATTTCGCCCGCGACCATGCCTTCCGGGCCGCGCTTGACCAGCAGCCGATACACATCCAGACGCACGCCGGAGGACAGCGATTCAAAAATATGGGTAGCAGATTCTTTTTCCATGACGGAATACTACAATGTTTGTTGAAATATGAAAATATCAAATATGCGGTTATTTCTGATCTAGACTGAGTCTAGGTTTCCTCTCTGGGGAGGTAACATTCATGGGTGGCTTGTCAGCCTGGGTACTTCCGGTTCTGTATGGTGGCTTGGGCAATCTCGCCGCGTATCTGGCCGCGCATGTACTGCTGTGCCTGCTGCCGGCATTTTTCATCGCTGGCGCCATGTCAGCGCTGATTCCCAAGGAAGCCATCACACGTTTTCTGGGCCGCAATTCGCGCAAGACTGTATCCTACCCTGCGGCGGCAGCGGCCGGATCGCTGCTCGCAGTATGCTCATGCACCATCGTGCCGCTATTTGCCGGCATCTATAAAAAAGGCGCAGGGCTTGGACCAGCCATTACTTTCCTGTTCTTCGCGCCGGCCGCCAATATCCTGGCACTGGTCTACACCGGCGGGGTGATCGGTGCCGATCTGGCCATCGCCCGCTTCCTGCTCTCGCTCACGTTTGGCATTGGCATTGGCCTGATCATGGCGTTGATCTTCCGTACCGATGATGCTGCCCACGATCAGGCTACCGATATTTTTGCTGCCCAACACGAAACAGGCATGCGTCGCGTATCGCTCATCTTTTTGCTGGTCTGGGTAGCCTTGCTGCTGGCCGGCACCCTCAAACTGGGCTTTCTGACCGGCACGCATCTGCAATTCGAGCTGCCCCTGCCCGGCGCACAAGCCTGGCAGCAGTGGCTGGATCGAGTGGTGCCCTACGATGCAGCCAAGGGCGAGGAAGGCGTTTCGGTACAAGGCTCGACCCTGATCGTCCTGCTGATCGGTATCAGCCTCACCGCCTGGCGCGGATTGGAAAACATTCAGGAGGGCATCACGGTCTGGACCAAAGCCTGCCTGGCTTTGATCTCGTTCACGCTGCTGTTTGCCGCGCTGGCCATCCAGCCCAGCACCCAGGGCTTGCAGATCGGGTTGACCGGCAAGCTGTTTGGCGTGGCTATCGCACTTGCTATCTTGCATGTCTTGATCTGGTACTGGCTGGGCGAAGATGAACTGTGCGACTGGCTGTGGGAATCGTGGCGCTTCGTGAAGCAGATTTTTCCGCTGCTGGTGGTGGGCGTGTTTGTCGTCGGCATGATCCGCGTGCTGATCCGCCCGGAATGGATCGAAGCCGTGGCAGGCAGCAATTCGCTCACTGGCAACCTGGCCGGCGTGGTCTTTGGCGTATTCATGTATTTCCCGACACTGGTCGAGGTGCCGATTGCCAAAATGTTCCTTGATCTGGGCATGCATCGCGGCCCACTGCTGGCGTATCTGATGTCGGACCCCGAACTCTCGCTGCAGAGCATGCTCATCCTCTCTGCCATCATCGGCAAGGCCAAGACCTGTGTGTATGTCGGCCTGGTCGCACTTTTCAGCGCGACAGCCGGCATGACCTACGGCGCCTGGATCAATGGCACGCCGCTGCTGTTTATTGCCGTGGGGCTTGCTGCATTTCTCGCGGTACTGGCAATACTGCTCAAATTTGCCAGCCAGCATTCACCAACATTGAAAGGAGTCTGATCATGCTCACCATCAAGATTCTTGGCCCGGGCTGCGCCAACTGCAAGAAACTCGCCGAGGTCGCCCAGGCGGCAGCCAACTCGCTCGGCGTGGATGCAGAAATCATCAAGGTCACCGACATGCAGGCCATCCTGGCCTATGACATCCTGAAAACACCGGGCCTGGTGATCAATGAAAAACTAGTGTCATCAGGGATGATCCCAGCACCGGGAACGGTAGCGGATTGGATTAAAGAAGCAATGGTGTGATCGCAATGCAGGGGGCACGATGAAAATCTTATCCATTGTGTGGCAACGGCTTGTCAACACCGAGGGGGTAACCTGCCCTCGATGTGGCAGTACAGGACGTGAAATCGAAGAGGCTGCCGCACTACTGACCAAGGAGTTGGCTGCGCAGGGAATCAGCGTTTCAGTGGAATGCAAGGAAATCAGCGAAGCAGCGTTTCTTGAGCAGCCAAGTGAGTCGAATCGAATCTGGATCAGCGGCAAGCCTCTTGAATACTGGCTGCAAGGCAGTACTGGCAGCAGCCGCTGCTGCGCTGCCTGTGGCGATGCAGAATGTCGAACTGTAGAAATTGACGATAAAACGTATGAAACGATCCCGGCTGCACTGATTTTGCGTGCGGCAAGACTTGCTGCGGCAACGTTGTAGCATTGCCGCAGCCAATCTCAGACCTTCGCCTTCTACGAACAGGGAACAGCAGCAAAACAAGCTCTCGGCGTGTCCGAAAAACTTTGACCCCTACAATTATTGCCTGTGGTTTTTACCCGTAACCATGCCCACACTCGGCGTCTATACTGACTTTGGCCGATGGGGTCGGGGTTGTGGTAGAAGGAATTTTCAGTTTATGGCCATCACCCCCCCGTTGAAATCATGATTTCCTAAAGGAGTAATCCATGCGCCTTCTTACCGGATGTCTTGTTGGCATGGTCATGAGTGCCCACACGCTTGCGCTTGATTTGAGCAGCCTCAGTAATAAAGACGCCGTGGGTGGCTTGAAAGATGCGTTAACGCAGTGTTCAACGGCTGCGGTCTCCAAACTCGGCATCGAAAATGG
>NZ_JBVVOL010000054.1:0-7249 GCF_055810895.1 Formivibrio sp. oc-25
AATGTGCCGCTGGTGCTGGACGAATACGACTACAAGTTCGAGCTGGGCAAGGCCAAGCTGCTGCGTGACGGCAAGGACGTACTGATCATCGGCACCGGCCTGATGACCATGCGCGCGCTGGAAGTCGCCAAGGAACTGGCCGCTGACAAGATCGATGTGGCCGTGCTGCACTGCCCGACGATCAAGCCGCTCGATACTGAAACAATCCTGCGCGAAGCCGGCCGTCCTGGCCGTCTGGTGATCGTGGCGGAAAACCACACCGTAGTCGGCGGTCTGGGCGAAGCCGTGGCGACGACCTTGCTGTGTAACGGTGTCACCCCGCCGTTCCGTCAGATCGCCCTGCCGGACGAGTTCCTGGATGCCGGCGCGCTGCCGACCCTGCACGATCGTTACGGCATCTCGACTTCGGTCATGTGCAACACGATCAAGGGCTGGCTCGACTGATTCTGGCACTTGCATGCACCACGATCGCCGTAGGTCGGGATTGATTCCGGCGTCAATGGCTACAGGCTGTCGGGTTAAAACCCGATCTACGGCAACGTGTTTTTGCATGACAAATTGAATTTGAAATGAATGTGGCGTCTGCGAGCGCCACCTTGGAGGAAAATCTCATGTCTAACGGACTTCTTGAAGGCAAGGTTGCCGTCATCACCGGCGCCGCATCCCCGAACGGTATCGGCTTCGCTACGGCCAAGCTGTTTGCCAAGCATGGCGCCAAGGTCGTGATTCTCGACCTGGATGAAAAAGCTGCAGCCGATGCTGCCGCGTCGATTGGCCCGGAACATCGCGGCTATGCCTGCAACGTGGCAGACAAGCAAAGCTGCGATGCTGCCGTGGCACGTGCTGTGGCTGAATTCGGCGCAGTGAATGTCTTGATCGCCAACGCCGGCATCACCCAGCCGGCCAAGGTGTGCGACATCACCCCGGCCGACTGGGACCGCATCATGTCGGTGAACCTGGATGGCGTACTCTACATGTCGCAAGCCGTGGTTCCGTACATGAAGAAACAAGGCGGCGGCTCGATTGCCTGCATGTCTTCCGTTTCGGCCCAGCGCGGCGGCGGCATTCTCGGTGGCCCGCACTACTCGGCCGCCAAGGCTGGCGTGCTCGGTCTGGCCAAGGCCATGGCGCGTGAACTCGGCATTGATGGCATCCGCGTCAACTGTGTGACTCCGGGCCTGATCGGCACCGACATCAGCAAGGGCAAGCTGACCGAAGAGAAAAAGGCCGAAATTGCTGCCGGCATTCCGCTCAATCGTTTGGGCAAGCCGGAAGAAGTCGCGGGTTGCTACCTGTTCCTGGCCAGCGACCTGGCCGGCTACTGCACAGGTAACACGATCGACGTGAATGGTGGCATGCTCATCCACTAAGTAGCAGACAACGCCCCCCTGTCCTGCCCGGCAACGTTGCAGAAGGGGGGCAAGTTATGTCTGCCGCCAATAAAAAAATACGTACGGTCCAACTTATGTTTGGAGGAGAAAGATTGTGAGCACGGATCACAAAGACAATAACGCAATGAGCCGCAGAAGCTTTTTGAAGACTACGGTCACGGCTTCTGCCGCATTGCCGCTGTTCGGTATTCTGAGCCGTCCAGCCAATGCCGCCGAATTCAATTACAAAATGGCAACCGGGCAGGACCCAACGCATCCGGTCAACATCCGGGCACAGGAAGCCCTGAATCGCATTCGGGAAGCCACCAACGGCCGCCTGCACATCAAGCTGTTCCCGCAAAACATGCTGGGTTCGGATACGGATTTGCTGGCGCAAGTACGCAGTGGCGCCATTGAATTCTTCAACCAGTCATCATCCGTCCTGGCGACATTTGTTCCGGCAGCCGGCATCGTCAACACCGGCTTTGTGTTCCAGAACTATAACGATGTCTGGCGCGCGCTCGATGGTGACCTTGGCAGCTATATCCGTTCGGAAATCACCAAGCGCAAAGTCGTTTCGGTGTGCAAGGCCTGGGACAATGGCTTCCGCCATGTCAGCACCTCCAATCGCCCGATCAAATCCGCAGCCGATCTGAAAGGCCTGAAGATCCGGGTACCGCAGGCGCCCATTCTGACTTCGCTGTTCCAGGCACTGGCTTCCGGCCCGGCCCCGATCAACTTCAACGAACTGTATTCCTCGCTGCAAACCAAGGTCGTGGAAGGCCAGGAAAACCCCTTGCCTATCATCTCCACCGCCAAGCTGTATGAAGTGCAGAAATACATCAGCATGACCGGCCACGTCTGGGATGGTTACTGGATTCTGGGTAACCGCCATGCCTGGACCAATCTGCCGGAAGATATCCGGACCATCGTGGAAAACGAATTCAATCGCTCCGCCATGGATGAACGCGCAGACATCGCCAGACTGAGCCTGTCGCTGCGTCAGGACATGGAGAAGAAAGGTGTCACGTTTGTCGACCCCGATCTGGCTTCGTTCCGTGAAAACCTGAAAAAGACCACCTTCTATGCGGACTGGAAAACCAAATTTGGTCCGGAAGCCTGGGGATTGCTTGAAAAATACGTAGGGAAACTGGTGTAAGACTATGAGCGCTCATGAACTGACTTGCGATGCTCCGGTGCATCGCATCCCCTGGTTGCAGACACTCGACAAACTTTTGGGGAAGATGGTTGAAATTCCTGCGGCCATGCTGGTTGCTGCGGAAATTCTGGTATTGCTGTACGGCGTGATGTGCCGTTATTTCTTCCATACCCCGGTGATCTGGACTGACGAACTGGCTTCTTGCCTGTTCCTTTGGCTGGCCATGCTGGGCTCGGTCATTGCCTTGCGCAGAAATGAGCACATGCGCATGACCGCACTGGTCAGCAAGGCATCGCCCGCCATGCGTTCCTTCCTGGAAGTGCTGGCCACCGTTGCCCCCTTGCTGTTCCTTACCCTGCTGGTGGAGCCATCCATCGAGTTTGCGGTAGATGAGCAATTCATCACCACGCCCGCGATGGGAATCGTCAATTCCTGGCGAGCATCGGCCTTGCCGGTTGGCATCATCCTGATGCTGGTGGTCACGCTGATTCGCATGACGCAAGTTGCCAAGATCCGGCACCTGTTCGCCGCCATTGGCGGGGTATTGGCACTGACCGCTGTATTTCTTGCATTGCAGCCGGCATTCAAGACACTCGACAACTACAACCTGCTGATCTTTTTTGTCGGCCTGGTTGCTGTCGGCGTGTTGTCCGGCGTGCCCATCGCCTTCTCGTTCGGGATTGCCACGATCGGCTATCTGGGCTTGTCCACCCATATCCCGCTGATGGTGGTCGTTGGCCGCATGGATGAAGGAATGTCGCACCTGATCCTGCTGGCGGTGCCGCTGTTTGTGTTCCTGGGGGTACTGATCGAGATGACCGGCATGGCCGCTGCCATGATCGGCTTCCTGGTCAGCCTGCTGGGGCATGTGCGCGGCGGTTTGTCCTACGTGCTGGTGGGGGCCATGTATCTGGTTTCCGGTATTTCCGGTTCCAAGGCAGCCGATATGGCCGCAGTGGCCCCGGTGCTGTTCCCGGAAATGAAAGCACGTGGTGCCAAGGAAGGCGATCTGGTCGCGCTGTTGTCTGCAACCGGCGCGCAGACCGAAACCATTCCGCCCAGCCTGGTACTGATCACCCTGGGTTCAGTAACCGGCGTATCGATTTCCGCACTCTTTACCGGCGGCATTCTGCCCGGCTTGGTGCTGGCCTTTACGCTCTGCTGCCTGGTGGGCTGGCGTTATCGCAAGGAAGATCTTTCCAAGGTTCAGCGCGCGAGTGGCAAGCAAATCATGTGGAAATTCCTGATTTCCCTGCCAGCCATCGCCCTGCCCTTCGTGATTCGCGCTGCAGTGATCGAAGGCGTGGCAACTGCGACTGAAGTTTCGACCATCGGTATAGCCTACGCGGTATTTGCCGGCTTGCTCATTTACCGCAAGTTTGACTGGTCTCGCGTGGTTCCGATGCTGATCGACACGGCCGCCCTTTCCGGTGCCATTCTGCTCATCATCGGCGCAGCAACCGGCATGGCTTGGTCGTTGACCCAGTCGGGCTTCTCCAATGATCTGGCCGCCGTCATGGCCGGCTTGCCTGGCGGTGCGCCGATGTTCATGGTTGCCACCATCATCGCGTTCACCATTCTTGGCAGCGTACTGGAAGGCATCCCCGCCATCGTGCTGTTCGGGCCGCTGCTGTTCCCGATCGCACGCCAGATGGGTATTCATGAAGTGCACTACGCCATGGTGGTAGTGCTGGCCATGGGCATGGGTCTGTTTGCACCGCCATTCGGTGTGGGGTATTACTCGGCCTGCGCGATCAGCCGGATTCACCCGGACAAGGGTATGCAGCCGATTATCGGTTACATGATTGCACTCTTCATCGGCGTCATCATCGTAACTGCCGTGCCCTGGATTTCGATCGGATTCCTGTAAACAGCCACGGCGAAACTGCCACAAAAGCCCGTCATGCCAAGCAGCACATCAGGCCTGACGGGCTTTTTTTACCGCACAACAAAAACAAGCACGTCTTGATTGCCCCATCATCGGAGATACGGAATGGCTATTTTTTATGCAGAAACAGGCATGGGTTGCTGCATACGCGAAGCGGACAATATCGAAACCGCCCGCGCCATCATCCTGACCGAAGTCGGCCTTTACAATGGCATACACGTTCTGCGCAAAGCCACCGCATCCGATATCGATTGGGTCTTCAAGAAAGGCGGCTGGATTCCATCGCACTTGCGGGCAAAAAAATTGCTGGAAAAAGCCTATGCCGATAGCCAGGCCATCGGCCTGTCGTTCGCATCACCCAAGCTCGGCCAGCGCCCTGCCGATCAGGAAACCAGCAGCAAAACCGGAACGATCAGCAGGCAAATCGTCACGACCGGATAATCCGGGGAAGACAAATTCTGGCGGATGAATGTCGACATGGCAGACCTCTCAAGCGTTATCCAGCAATGGTTGGAAAATCAGATAAGCACAAACTTCCGATCGCACATCAATACAGAACGATCGTTCTATATTAACAGTGAAATTTTGCTTTGAATAGCGCTGCGTCTGAATTTCCTGCCGAAACCCTATCTTGCTATCACGGCCTATCCGACCCGCTCGAACACTTGTTGAGCCAGGCGTCATACCAGGAAAGGCAGCGACTGCAGAACCAGACCTGCTGGCCCTCACTGCTTCTCGTCGCCATTGGCACCCGGCATGTCGGGCAGTTATGGCGCAAGGATTGGCCATAGGCCTGCGGCCCGACTGTAGTTTTTCCTGCCATGCCATACCTGTTGAGCATCAGTGCCAATATGCCTGACAGCCCTTGTTCCGTATCCGATTGCATGAATGTGCTTGCTTTTTCTATGCCGCCATCCGGCCCTTGGGGCGAACAGCGTTATTGATATCCTGCCTGCATCGAGGCAACTTGAAGACCGCCGGGACAAATCCCTACCTTGTCTGCGCCACCCAAGCCAAAGCGGAAGACTGCGCAAACCAGCCGGCTACCCCGCCTGCGGCGCCAGCCCACGCGGTGCAGACAATTGTCGGGCGAGACGTTCAATCACCCGGTCGGTGATACGGGAAAAATCGCTACCCAGCTCTTCGATGACAATCACGGAGCTGTTATTCAAGACAAGAACAAGGCGGCAAAGTTTATCGATCCCGCCACGCAGCGGCCCGTTGATGTCGGAAAAGCACAGGGTGGCGTCTTGAATAAGACCGGAAAAAGGCAGCAGGCAGGTATTCAGTTTTCCCGAGGCAAGGCGGCGCAGAATCGATGATCCCGGCAAGCCTTTCGTTTTTATATGAATTTGCATCACGTTCCCTCTTTGAAATCCGCGAGGTACTTCAAGGCCGGGCTGGCGTTTTATCAAGATGGCCATAGCAGATATGCGGCACGCCGGTTTCCAAGAACCCATTCACGATCTTGCTGCGAGGCCGTGATCGGGGCTCATGCGCTGCTCAAAATCCTCATGTACTCCTTGTACATTCCGGTTTTTGCGCTGCTCTTCACCCCGCTGACGGCCTCTCGCTACAGATCATGAACAGGTTCTAAGCCCGGTCTTTCCAGCCTGTTGGAAGCGAAACGGTACAAAGAGTTCCCGCCCCTGCATGATGAGTCAGTCCAAATTGACCAGCATCAGTTTTTATCCATGCCGCTAGGATGGATTGCTTTGGCCGAACGCGGCTCACTCTGCTTTACTGGAAGTGTTCACTCCCGGTAGCGCATTCCACATCGCCCATGGAGGTCATATGTTCAAGCTGGCATCAGTGTTTATGGCGATGATCGCCACGATTATCCTCGGCGGCTGTGCTTCGATGGAAACGGATGCCCGACAGCGTCAGGTCGCCTCCGTGCTGGCATATCTATTTCCTGACACCAACCACGTTCCCACCAGTTCTGACGCCGTAGCCGAATTACGCGTGCCATTCCGGATCGGGGTAGCATTCGTGCCGGATAACGCGAACCCACAGTTTCGCCTACCGGAAAGCGACCGGCTGAAATTGGCGGCAAAAGTGCGCGAAGCCTTTGTGAACTACCCGTTCATCAAGGAAATAACGCCGGTTCCGTCGGTATATCTGGAACCGGGTGGCGGGTTTGCCAATCTTGACCGGGTGGCAGCCCTCTTGAACCTCGACGTGATTGCGCTGATTTCGTTTGACCAAGTTCAGAATGCCGGCGCTACAGGCTCGTCCCTGCTTTACTGGACGGGGGTGGGCGCATACATGATCAATGGAGACCAGTACGATATCCTGACCGCAGTCGAAACGTCGGTATTCGATATCAAGAGCCGCCGATTATTGATCCGCGCAAGCGGCATCTCGAACCTTAAAGGGACCGCGACGATGATCGGTTTCTCGGAGCAAGCCAGAGCGGCCCGGACGCAAGGTTTCGAGGATGCCGTGAATGAAATGATCGGCAAACTGCATACGGAAGTTAAAACATTTCGCGAGCGTGCGCCTGGCGATCCGAAAATTCGGCTGATACTGCCACCGGGCTACAATCCCCAGGCACTTGGCAACACACCTCATTAGCCACAACGCTGGAATCCAACATAGGCGCGATAGGTCCACGCCCAAAGCATGAAGAGCGAAAACCTTCCGCCGAGCGGGTATCTCAGCGGAAGGTTTGGCGCATCCAGATACTGCGCATCAGGACTTGAGCGCGACGAGGACTTCTTCGAGCATCTTCTTGGCATCGCCAAACAGCATGCGGTTGTTGTCCTTGTAGAACAGCGGGTTGTCCACGCCAGCGTAACCGGAGGCCATCGAGCGCTTCATCACGATCGA
>NZ_JBVVOL010000055.1:0-5904 GCF_055810895.1 Formivibrio sp. oc-25
AAGGTATCGATGAAGCAGCGCCTGATCGAAACGCGCAATGCCTTCTGGGCCTTGCTGTTGCCGGTCATCATCATCGGCGGCCTGAAGTTCGGTTTCTTCACCCCGACCGAAGCCGCCGTGATTGCTGCCTGGTACTCGCTGTTCGTCGGCCTGTTCATCTACCGTGAGATCAGCCTCAAGAGCCTGTATCCGCTGATCCTGGCTGCAGCCAAGACCACCGCGATCGTGTTGTTCCTGGTGGCTGCCGCCTCGGTTTCGGCCTGGCTGGTCACTGCCGTGAACATTCCGCAGCAACTGGGTGAAGTGCTGCAGCCGTTCATGGATAACAAGACCTTGCTGATGGTGGTACTGATGCTGATGGGTCTGGTGATGGGCTGCGTGCTGGATTTCACGCCGAATATCCTGATCATGACGCCGGTGCTGATCCCGATCGTCAAGGCTGCAGGCATCGATCCGGTGTATTTCGGGGTGCTGTACATCCTGAACCAGTGTCTGGGTCTGATCACCCCGCCGGTGGGTGCGGTGCTGAACGTGATCAGTACGATTGGCAAGATGCCGATGAACAAGGTGGTGAGCGGGGTGGCCCCGTTCCTGCTGGCACAAACCGCCGTCATGTTCCTGCTGATCTTCTTCCCGGCCATTGTGGAAGTGCCGCTCGCCTGGTTGACAGCACGCTGAATATAGAACGCTATTCCCCGGCAGCCTTTGGCTGGCAGGTGGAATAGCGTTTTTTGGGCTCTTTTATAAAAAATATATTTTTTATCAATTACAAGAAGCTGTGATTTTCAGCAGTGTTTGTAGTGAAAGCAGTCCCTGCCAGTTGGCATTCCACCTTGTTATATGAGGAGTTTTATCTTGAAAAATACATCTCTGCGCTTCATTACCAAGCCTTTGGCCGCCGTACTGGGCACCGCCTGTTTGCTGGTTCCCACTCTGGCTTCTGCCGCGGATGCCCGTCTGGGCCATGGCTTTACCGACCAGCATCCGCGTGGCGTGGCCATGCTGAAATTTGCCTCCGAGATGGAAAAGGCTTCCGGTGGCAAGATCAAGGTCAAGGTATTTGCCAACTCGACCCTGGGTTCCGAGGAAAAGATGCTGCAGTCGGTACAGGGCAATGTGCTGGAGTTCTACATGGGCTCGCTGGCACCGTTTGCCGTGCGCAAGAAAGAACTGCAGATTTTCGATTTCCCGTTCATCTTTGACAACGATGCCCAAGCCGCCAAGGTGCTGGATGGCCCGGTCGGCCAGAAGATTCTGGATAGCTTG
Organism: Formivibrio sp. oc-25; assembly: GCF_055810895.1. Classification (NCBI taxonomy): domain Bacteria; kingdom Pseudomonadati; phylum Pseudomonadota; class Betaproteobacteria; order Neisseriales; family Chitinibacteraceae; genus Formivibrio; species Formivibrio sp. oc-25. Next base: position 1,267 of record NZ_JBVVOL010000055.1, read on the forward strand.
GATGATACCGGCGTCAAGGGTCTGACCTGGGCGGGTGGTGCCTTCCGCAATCTGGCCAATGGCAAGCGTCCGGTCAATTCACTGGCGGACATGAAGGGCCTGAAGGTGCGCGTGATGCAAAGCCCGGTGGCGATCGAGAGCTTCAAGTCGCTGGGTATCAATGCCACGCCGATGGCCTATGCCGAGGTCTATACCGCACTGGAAATCGGTGCACTCGATGGGCTGGAACATCCGCCGGTCGACATGTACCAGAACAAGATCTATGAAATCCAGAAGCATCTGGCCATTACCAACCACGTTTACACCCCGGTGGCGCTGGTGGTTTCCAAGAAATGGTTCGATGCCTTGCCAAAAGATCAGCAGGCTGCCGTGACCAAAGCTGCCGTGATTGCGCGTGATTTCCAGCGCACGCAGGAAATCGAGCAGGCCAAGGGTGCGGTCAACCAGTTGAAGGATAAGGGTATGGCGGTAACCGTTTTGCCGCCGCAGGAACTGGACAAGATGCGGGCCGCCGTACAGCCTGTGATCGAGAAGTTCTCGGCCAGCATCGGCCCGGATTTCGTCAAGGGGTTCTACGCCGAGGTTGATAAGGCACGCAAGGCTGCCAAGTAATTCATGGTGCCGAACCGCAGTGCGTTCTTCTGCGGTTCTATTCCGACCTGTTAGAGCCTGTTCATGATCTTTTCCCCGCAGCGGTGAAAGGATCGTGAACAGGCTCTAGGCTCTCCAGATGGGCGCACATCTAACTGTTCACCGGCAACACTTCGGCCAAAACGACTTCCCTCGCTCCGATAGATGATGCTTCAGGCATCATTTCGGACAGGTTCTGTTTGGGCGTCCTCTTCTTGGCCTGCTGCAATTACTCTATTGCGTCCGGCAGCCTTTGCCTTATAAAGCGCTTTATCCGAGACTGCCAGAACATCAGATACGTCAGCATAATGCGACAAGCGTTCTGCCACACCTATGCTCACGGACACATTCAGAAGTCCATGCGGCGAAGAAATGGTGGTGTGCTCCACCGATAAACGTAGCCGGTCCGCAACGGCCAGAGCTTGATCTAACGTGGTGTCAGGAAGCAAGGCAATGAATTCCTCACCGCCATAACGGCACCAGATATCGTTCGCTCGCAATGCCGCATGAGCAGCCTTCGAGACTTCAACCAATGCGGTGTCACCGGTCTGGTGGCCGTGTTGATCATTGAATCGCTTGAAGTGATCGATATCGACCAAAAGAACCGAGAGTGGAGAACCATGACGCATGCTTCTGGACCATTCCCTATCGGCAAATTCGGTAAAGGCTCGGCGATTGTAGGCACCGGTTAATGTGTCACGGCGTGCTTGAGCGTGGATTTCTTCCTGGAGCCTTTGCGATGTATGCAAGGTCAATAAAACAGTGATCATCGGGAAACTGATGAGCGACGTTGCGATCCAGAACAAGCGTGGAAGCGTCGGAGATGAGGAAAACGTCAAACCAAAAACGCCTCCCGCCACGCGCCATGAGCAGGCAATTACCAGCAAGACGAACAAAAAACCAATTAGCCGAAAGGTGTGATTGCCTTTTGCTGTTCTCGCCATCAAACAGAAGTAGGCGGTATATAGGTCAAATAGCAAAAACACCGTGTTCTGGGTAAGGACGCCTGCCGGATAATTCGGGGCGACCAAAGTAAACCAGGCCAGGGTTGCATTGGCGATCACACATAATGCCATTCCAGCCTTGAACGGTGGTTTTCGTCCGGTCGCTTTCACAATACCGAAATTGAATAACATCAATCCCGGGAGCAGGAAAATATTAGAGACGATTTCGCTTAGCACCGCTGGTACCAGATTCCGAAGGGAGAACAGGAACAAGCCGATGGCAAACATCAAGGATCCGAGCGCCCAGTCTTTCGCAGGCGGATAGTTGCGCTGCACACTCCATAGGTACGCCAGAACAACCGTCTGCCCAATATTGATGCCTACATAGATCAACACCAAAGTTCTGATATCGAGAACAGCTGGCATTTATGAACTCAAGCGGAAGAAAGACATCAGTTTACCTGCCCCATCGGGCAAAGTGATGAAACCTGAAGACAGGTTCGCCATCAGCGGCTTGCGCCTGTGCCTGTGCATGGAACCGACCACACGTCCTCCTGCTTCAAGCGTGGCATCGGTGCCTGCCCCCATAGACAAACATTGGCCGGGGCTGGGCCAGCAGCTTGCCGATCGCTTTGGCCCTATCGGCATGGAAGGGCTCGACACCCGAACCTGACCCGCAAAGTGCATGAATACTTCGCATGAGTATCCTGCCTGTCACTAAACAGGCGAGTGTTATAGGGCGATCGTTCTTCGCTGGTAATGTTCAATCACCATGAAAACAACGGCCCCTTCGTCTATGGCCCTCTCTGAAGTGCTGACTGGATGTGGTGGCAGACCTGAAGCTGATTGAGAGTTTTCTTGCTGTATATCTTGCGTAAAACACACAAATACTCCTTGCGGCTTGACTCATAACTAACGGATCGAGTCTACTCAAGGTGTCGCTTGTGGTCAGTTCAAACTTCGCACTTATTGGCAAACATTCATTATTGGCATTTATCAGATGAAGAGTTGTTCATTGAAGAGTCGTCTTTTAATAGGAATGGCTATAGCCCTGCTTGCCATTAATGTGCTTGCCATTTGCATAGTATTTTTGGGGTTGAATGAAATCTATAGGCGCGACATTCATCAGGCGGAGATTTTGAGCCAAAATCTCACCCATGCCATTGACCAAAATATCAGCAACATGCTTCGCCGCATTGATCTTTCCCTAATTACTACGGCCGGAGAATTTACAAATTATTTATCCAGTCATGATCGACTCGACAACCAATTTGTAGAGTGGAAAATAAAGCTTCAGAAAAATATTCTTGCTGATTCTGAAGGGTGGAGTGTGACTGATTCATCCGGAGAATTCATATTTCACGAGGGTGCCGGAGATACGCCTGGTGTAAGAATAGATGATAGGGACTATTTTCAAGAACTTCGATCCGGAAAGAATAAAGGGCTGGCGGTAAGTTCTATACTGGATAGCAAATTAACCGGGCACAAAATCATTATTCTTGCTCGTTCTTATTATGATAAATCCGGAAAATTTTCCGGTGTTGTTGCTGTCCCTCTTCCATTAAGTATTTTCTCAAAACAGCTGTCTGGATTTCAGGTGGGTAAAAATGGCATCTTGGCTCTCCGGGATAAAAATCTAGGGCTTGTAAGCCTTTATGTGCAAGATCAGCCAAAATTTTCCTATGCCATTGCAGATGCCAATGTATCACCAGCCATGTTGGAACTGGTTAGGAAAGGTGTTTGGGAGGGAACGTATCATGCACGAAGAAATGGTGATGACATTGAAAGAATTTATCACTATCACAAGATAGATGGCCTATCAATTTTTGCAATAACGGGAATATCAAAGTCCGATCATTTGGAGCAGTGGTACAGAATTCGCTTGATATGCTTTGCACTGCTCGGACTTTTTTTATTGATTATAAATTCTGCAGCGGTAATGCTGTACAGGCAATGGAGTCAGCAGCACAACTACCTGATGGCTAATGAAAAAAGCAACAAGCGTTTAAAAAAACTGCTTCAGCAATTGAGGGAGCGGGATGAGGCGCTGAGGGCTTCTCAAGATGCGGGTGGATTAGGGACCTATAGCTTGGATATCTTGAACAGCATTTGGACCTCGTCAGAAAAGCAAGATTCTATCTTCGGGATTGATCCCGACTATCCACGTACGATTTCCAGTTGGGTCGCATTGATTCACGCGGATGATCGGGGCGAGATCCAGTCCTATCTTCGCGATAGCGTTCTAGGGGAAGGAAAAGTATTTGATCGTGAATACCGACTCATACGGCCTTGTGATGGCAAGACTATTTGGGTGCACGGGTTGGGAAAGCTTGAGTTTGATGAAGGAGGAAATCCTGTTTGCTTGCGTGGAACAATTCAGGATGTGAGTGCCCGGAAACTGGCTGATGAGAACCTGCATCTTGCTCGGCGAGTTTTTGAGAGCACGCATGAAGCGATTATGGTTACTGATGTCGATGGAATTATCCAGGAAGTTAATCCGGCCCTTTGTCAACTTGCTGGGTATTCCCTGGAAGAGTTGATGGGGAGAAATCCTCGTCTGCTTAATTCTGGTGTGCATGATTCGATATTTTATAAAAGAATGTGGACTGCTTTGTTAGGTTATGGCTCGTGGCAGGGGGAGATAGTAAATAGGAGAAAAGATGGTACATTCTATACTCAGCGCACCCATATAACTGCGATACGAAATCATAATGATGAAATTACCCATTTTGCGGCAATGATTGCTGATATTTCTGTACTCAAGGAACATCAGCGACAAATTGAATACCTTGCCTACCATGACAAACTCACCGGGTTGCCCAATCGAGTTTTGTTATCGGATCGCATGAGGCAATTAATTTCTGCTTGCAATCAAAGAAAAGAGTTGTTGAGCGTCGGATATCTGGATCTTGATGACTTCAAGCCAATTAATGATCGATGGGGCCATGAGGCAGGCGATAAATTACTCGCGCAAGTGGCGGGCCGTCTAACAGGGTGGTGAAAAAGGAACGACCCCAATCAAAACGGGGTCTGGCATAGGCTGAGATAATCCCGACAACCCAAT
>NZ_JBVVOL010000056.1:0-5831 GCF_055810895.1 Formivibrio sp. oc-25
GCGCACAGGCCTGCGGCTTTGAAGGTGTCGACAAACGTCTGGATGTACTGGCCACAGCCATCGTCGGCGGCATGACGGTGGAAGACCTATGCCACCTGGAACTGGCTTACGCACCGCCTTTTGGCTCAGCCAAGGATGCGATCAATCTGGCTGGTTTCGCGGCTTGCAACCGCCTTGATGGCCTGGTGAAACATACCACCACCCTGCCTGATGATCCGAACGTGCAGATTATCGACGTGCGCCCGAAGCCGCTGGCCGAAGCCTATCTGGCACCGGGCAAGCTGCTCAACATCCCGTTCCCGATGCTGCGTGCCAACCTATGGAAACTTGACCGCAACCGTCCGGTAGTCACCGTGTGTGCCTTCGGCAAGATGAGCTACTTCTCGGCGCGCGTGCTCGCGCAAAACGGCTTTGATGCCACCAGCTTCAGTGGCGGCCTGAAAGCCAATATTGATCCACGCTCGCCAGCCAAGGTGCCCACACCGTAATCAATCCTGAACGATGCAAGGCAAACAGGGCACACAAACGGTGCCCTGTTTTTCTTGATGAAAGAGAACAAAACACCACTTTCCTTACTTCGAAGGCTTATGAATATGGTTATATCTATATTCCCTTTGTAGAATATGCGACCAACACCGCTCACTCATAACACACTGACATGCCCCAGCCTGCTGCCCCCGACGGCGCTATGCCTTGTAACAAACTGAAAGCAGGCCTGCTTGACTTGCGTACTGGACTGGCAATATTTCTTCTACTGGCAAGTCTTGCCTTGGGTGGATTATTTTGGAAAGCACGCGAAACCCAGCTGCAATACGCCCAGACCGTGGGCGCCAATCTGGCATGGATTCTTGAGTCTCGGCTAGATGCAACGCTGAGCCGAATTGATTCAGATCTTTCAACCCTGGTTAACGAACTCTTGATATCTGGCCAGGCAGCTAACGTCGCAAACGTCGTATCCCCGCAAATCAGCCCACATCTTACAAGCCACGCCAAAAAGTTTCATGAAGTGCGCGGTATCCGATATTTCGATCGCAACGGGATGTTGTTGTACACATCCACCAAGCTTGCTTCCTTCTCGATTGCTGAGCAGCGTTATTTTCAGCAGTTACGCGATAACCCGGAGGCAGGACTGGTTTTTTCCGAGGTTCTTCCGGCTATCTCGGACGGCAAACCCATTGTTGTAGCAGCCCGTGCCGTTCGGGATAAATCAGGCCGCTTTTTGGGAGTCTTCAGTATTCCAATCGAACTTGAGCATTTCAGTCGACAGTTGGAATCACTCGACTTAGGCCCCAATGGCGTCATCGCCATCCGCCGTAGTGACGATACACGTCTGGTTTTGCGTTCCCCTGCCATGCCAGAACAAGTCAATCAGCCAGTCAATTACGCAATTCGCGATCGCATAGCTGCAGGCGAAAAATCTGGCCATGAACGCTTGAACTCACCAACCGACGGGATTGCACGTCTTGCATCCTTTCGTGTATTGAACGATTACCCGTTTTACATTGTGATGTCTGCATCTGAAGCGGATATCCTTGCTAGCTGGCGAATGCAAACCAGCATATCGGTAGGAATTGCAGCAGTTCTATTTTTGTTTATTAGCTGGCTGGTCTTAAGAATATCCCGCAGCGAGACCAACTTCCGCACATTGTTTGACTCCATCGACGACTTTCTCTTTGTACTGGATAAAGGTGGAAAGATCCGTCATATCAATCGCAGCGTAACGGAACGGCTGGGCTACTCTGCCAGAGAGCTCATTGGGCACACAATGTCCAAGATGTATTCGGCGGATGAAGGCAGGTGCAATGACGACGAACTACTCCAGAATAATGCAGCCATACCGCTGCACACCCGCAATGGCACCGCGATCCCTAGCGAAATACGTCTCGTTAATGGCCGCTGGGATGACTTACCTGCGCAATTCGCCTTGTGCCACGACATTTCAGAAAGACTAGGTCACCAACGCACACTGGAAGCTGAAATTTCCAAGCGGCGCATGCTGCTGGACAGTTCGCGTGATGGAATCTGCATATTGCGCATGGACGGAAGCATTGCGGAGTTCAATCCGGCCTTTGCTGCCATGTTGGGTTACCCTGCAGAGGACGTAGCCCAGCTCCATGTATGGGACTGGGATATCCAGTGGACACGACCAGAGCTAGAAAGCTTTATTACTGAGCTTGCTACCCAGCACCGCGTATTCGAAACCAGGCACCAGCGCAAAGATGGTACAACTTACGATGTTGAAGTCAGCGTCAATGGCGTGACTTTTGGTGGGAAATGCTACCTCTTGTGTCTGCATCGGGATATCTCCGCTCGCAAGCAAGATGAAGTGGCGCTGAGGCAAAGTGAAGAGCAGTTCCGCACACTCTTTGAAAAAAATCAATCGGTGATGCTGTTGATCGATCCCTCTACCACGCAGATTATCGATGCGAACGCTGCAGCCACTCGCTTTTATGGGTATCACCACGATCAAATGGTTGGCATGCCAATCAGCCAGATCAATATGCTGACACAAGAAGCTATCGTCAAAAAAATTGAGTCAGGCCTGCGCAATACTGCAGATCAGTATGTACTCCCTCACCGTTTGGCATCCGGCGATATTCGTACTGTTGAGGTTTTCATCACGCCAATCGAAAGTGGCCATCAACAACTTTTGTTTGCCATTATCCACGATATAACCGAACGCCACCTTACAGAAGAAAAATTACGACTGGCCGCAACGGTCTTCACCCATGCGCGTGAAGGCATCATGATTACAAACTCGGATACGACAATCATTGATGTCAATGAAATGTTTACCCATATCACGGGGTATGAAAAAGAAGACATATTGGGAAAAAAGTCCAGGCACATGAAATCCGGACGCCACGATCAGGCCTTCTACGCCAAGATCTGGCAAGAGTTAGCAGAAAAAAATTACTGGAGCGGTGAGATATGGAATCGACGCAAAACTGGTGAAATTTATCCGGCACTGCAAACAATCAGTGCTGTCCGTGATGCACAAGGCAAGATCATTCACTATGTATCGCTGTTCTCGGACATATCAATCAGCAAAGCGCACGAGCACCAACTGGAATATATGGCGCATTACGATGCACTGACGCATCTCCCCAATCGCAGTCTGTTTGCCGACCGCCTCCACCAGGCCATGGCCCAGACACTACGACGCCAGCAGCGTCTGGCCGTGGTTTACCTCGATCTGGATGGGTTTAAACAAGTCAATGACACTTTAGGCCATGCTGCTGGTGATCAGCTACTCATTACGCTGGCATCACGTATGAAAAACGCGTTGCGTGAAGGCGATACGATTGCCCGTCTTGGTGGTGATGAATTTGCCGCGATTTTGGTAGATCTGGCTGATCGCGATAGTTCAACACTCATACTCAACCGACTGCTGGAAGTAGCAGCTCAGCCAGTCGAACTCGGCAATCATTCTGCTCAGGTATCAAGCAGTATCGGGGTAACTTTTTACCCGCAAGCACAGGAAATCGAACCGGATCAACTTTTGCGCCAAGCTGATCAAGCCATGTACAAAGCCAAAATGACGGGCAAGAACCACTTCTGTTTTTTTGAACCCTGATCGGCCAGCCCGCATCAAGCGCCAATAAAGCCAAACAGCCACAACAAGCCGCTCAAGGTAAAAAAGGATGCCACGGTCGTCAGCAACTGCGCGATCGAGCAGAAATCCTCGAGCTGGTAGCGTTGTGCCAGCGATGCATAGATGCTGGTCATGGGCGTGGCAGCCATCAAAAGCAGTGCCAGCCGGGTCACCGAATCCAGCGGCGTGCATCCCAGCAATTGCGTCACAAAAATCGCCAGCAGCACGCATGCCGGATGGATAAGCAATTTCCCCACGGCGATGGGAATAACCTTGGTCATGCCTTTGACCGGCAAGCCTACCAAGGTGCCGCCGATCAGGAAAAGCGAAAGCGCACCGCTGGACGCGGCCAGGATATCAATTGTTTTCGTTATCACCAGAGGTAGCTGCATATCCAGCAGCGATGCCGCCATGCCGGCAATGATTGCCAGCATCAGGGGATTTTTTACGGTTCTGGCAACCAGCTTTTGCAGCGATGCACGCACATCACCCCCGCCATCATGCTCGGCCAGCATCAGCAGCAGGGGGATGGTCAGAAGATTTTCCACCATCAGGACCAGTGCGAAAGCGACAGCGGCCACGGACGGCAAAATCAGCAACAGGATCGGATAGCCGATATAGCCGCTATTCGTCGTTGCCATGCCCACCGCATAAAAGGTGCTGGCCAGCGACGATTGGCCCGCCATCCGGCGCCCCCATAAAAATCCGAACACGACCACAGGCAGGCTGCCGACGATATAGGCCAGGATAAAGCTGACATTGAGAATTTCAGAAAAATCCCGCTCCGACAATGCCTTGAATATCAGCCCAGGCAAGGCGATATTGACCACGAATTTGCCGAACGTGCGCATGGCCAGCTTATCGAACAAGCCCAGACGGGTTGTCGCATAGCCAATCGTCATGACCAGATAAATCGGTGCAACAATCGCAAATATGCCAGGCATGAATACTCGTTCAATTCACCTGCAAGGATAGAAATACCTGATCTTCTTCCACCAGATCTTCTTCGGAAACCAGCAAGTCGACCACCCGGCCGTCGCAGGGTGAACGGACATCAAAAACGGCTTTGTTGGTCTCCAGTGTCAACAGGGGCTGATCTTTCTGAACAGCCATCCCCGGTCGGGCCAGGATTTCGCTCACGCTGATTTTCGGGCCGCCACAACTGCCGCAGTTGGTGCAGCCCGAATCAAACAGAATGGACGGGATTCTGACTTCCGTTACGCTACTCATAGCCGTATATCCATCATTTCGATCCGATCATCCCGGCCAGTGGGCTGGAGGGATCGGCGCTGTAAAACTTGCGCGGCATGCGTCCGGCCAGATAGGCATTTCTGCCCGCCTCGACCGCCAGACGCATGGCTCTGGCCATTCTGATCGGATCCTGTGCGCCGGCAATGGCGGTATTCATCAGCACCGCATCGCACCCTAGCTCCATGGCAATCGCCGCATCGGATGCCGTACCCACGCCGGCATCGACGATCACCGGCACTTTCGCCTGATCAATGATCAGGCGCAGATTCCACGGATTCAGAATGCCCATGCCCGAACCGATCAGGCTGGCCAGCGGCATGATGGCCACGCAGCCGATGTCTTCCAGCATCCTTGCCTGGATCGGATCATCGGAACAGTAAACCATGACCTTGAAACCATCACTCACCAGTGTCCTTGCCGCAGCGAGGGTTTCGGGCATGTTGGGAAACAGGCTGGATTGATCGCCCAATACTTCCAGCTTGACCAGATCGTGGCCATCAAGCAGCTCACGCGCCAGGCGCAGCGTTCTCACTGCATCCTCGGCGTTGTAGCAGCCTGCGGTATTGGGCAGATAGGTAAATTCCTTGGGCGGCAAAAAATCCAGCAGGCTGGGTTGCGAGGCATCCTGCCCGATATTCACCCGCCGGATGGCCACGGTGACAATCTCGGCGCCACTGGTGTACACCGCCGCCCGCGTCTCTGCGAAGTCCTTGTACTTGCCGGTTCCCACCAGCAAACGGGATTGGAAGCTCTTTCCGCCAATCTTGAGCATGTCAGCCATGTTTTTTCCTGTATTTCCGTGATTCATATTTCGTAGATCGGCATTCATTCCGACATCGGGGCTGTCGGGTTGAAACCCGACCCACCATCCCTCTGCAGGTCGGGATTCATCCCGACGCGAGGGTCAAGCCTTGTGATACACCTCGGCCCCCTTCTGCACGAACTCGATCGACTTGGCTTCCATGCCTTTCTTGAGCGCATCTTC
>NZ_JBVVOL010000057.1:0-5569 GCF_055810895.1 Formivibrio sp. oc-25
TTTGGGAGGTGGGTATAGTTCGGCCTCTCTGCTGCAGACGCAGCGAAGTTTGAAGCGCGAAACGTTGATTTTACAGTGTTTTTCGGTTTGAGCAACGATCTTTAACAGACTGCAATCGATGAGTGTGGGTATCTGATTCGGAGACGAAATTGATACCTGCACAGAAGTAAACAGCGATGATAATTCATCGCCAGTGATAACTTTGTGCATGGATCGAACGATTAGTATTTCAACTAAAGAGTTTGATCCTGGCTCAGATTGAACGCTGGCGGCATGCTTTACACATGCAAGTCGAACGGCAGCACGGGTGCTTGCACCTGGTGGCGAGTGGCGAACGGGTGAGTAATACATCGGAACGTGCCTATTAGTGGGGGATAACGCTTCGAAAGGAGTGCTAATACCGCATACGTCCTGAGGGAGAAAGCGGGGGATCTTCGGACCTCGTGCTAATAGAGCGGCTGATGGCTGATTAGCTAGTTGGTGAGGTAAAGGCTCACCAAGGCGACGATCAGTAGCGGGTCTTAGAGGACGATCCGCCACACTGGGACTGAGACACGGCCCAGACTCCTACGGGAGGCAGCAGTGGGGAATCTTGGACAATGGGCGCAAGCCTGATCCAGCAATGCCGCGTGGGTGAAGAAGGCCTTCGGGTTGTAAAGCCCTTTTGTACGGGAGCAAATCTTTGCGGTTAATACCTGCTGAGGATGAGAGTACCGTAAGAATAAGCACCGGCTAACTACGTGCCAGCAGCCGCGGTAATACGTAGGGTGCAAGCGTTAATCGGAATTACTGGGCGTAAAGCGTGCGCAGGTGGTTTTGTAAGACAGAGGTGAAATCCCCGAGCTCAACTTGGGAACTGCCTTTGTGACTGCAAGACTAGAGTGTGGCAGAGGGGGGTGGAATTCCACGTGTAGCAGTGAAATGCGTAGAGATGTGGAGGAACACCGATGGCGAAGGCAGCCCCCTGGGCTAACACTGACACTCATGCACGAAAGCGTGGGGAGCAAACAGGATTAGATACCCTGGTAGTCCACGCCCTAAACGATGTCAACTGGTTGTTGGGGTTTTCGAACCTTGGTAACGAAGCTAACGCGAGAAGTTGACCGCCTGGGGAGTACGGCCGCAAGGTTAAAACTCAAAGGAATTGACGGGGGCCCGCACAAGCGGTGGATGATGTGGATTAATTCGATGCAACGCGAAAAACCTTACCTGGTCTTGACATGTCGAGAACCCTCCAGAGACGGAGGGGTGCCGCAAGGAACTCGAACACAGGTGCTGCATGGCTGTCGTCAGCTCGTGTCGTGAGATGTTGGGTTAAGTCCCGCAACGAGCGCAACCCTTGCCATTAGTTGCCAGCATTCAGTTGGGCACTCTAATGGGACTGCCGGTGACAAACCGGAGGAAGGTGGGGATGACGTCAAGTCCTCATGGCCCTTATGACCAGGGCTTCACACGTCATACAATGGTCGGTACAGAGGGTCGCTAAGCCGCGAGGTGGTGCCAATCTCATAAAACCGATCGTAGTCCGGATTGGAGTCTGCAACTCGACTCCATGAAGTCGGAATCGCTAGTAATCGCGGATCAGCATGTCGCGGTGAATACGTTCCCGGGCCTTGTACACACCGCCCGTCACACCATGGGAGTGGGTTTCGCCAGAAGTAGCTAGGCTAACCGTAAGGGGGCCGGTTACCACGGCGGGATTCATGACTGGGGTGAAGTCGTAACAAGGTAGCCGTAGGGGAACCTGCGGCTGGATCACCTCCTTTCAAGAGAAGTTCTCTGGGTTAGGTACTCACACTCATCGATTGCGGTAGAAGATACAGAGAGCTGGGTCAGTAGCTCAGTCGGTTAGAGCACCGTCTTGATAAGGCGGGGGTCATAGGTTCGATTCCTATCTGACCCACCATTTGATCTAACGCTCACCATCGCGCTGCGTTGTCGCGGAATGGCTTGTGTACTGAATGTACACGGCGCCCTCCCGCTTCTAGCATCGCTCGATGATCGTTGATCAAAGAAGTGAAAGGCTCTGATAAAAAGTAACGACTGGGGGATTAGCTCAGCTGGGAGAGCACCTGCTTTGCAAGCAGGGGGTCGTCGGTTCGATCCCGTCATCCTCCACCACGCCTTGCGGCGAGCAGTCTGAAGGACTTAGAAATGAATGAATTTGAGCGGAAGGCTTGAGTTTATTTATTTCTGACTTCTTAAGTTAGACAATTATCTGTATCGATCTTTAACAAACAGAAGAAGCAATCTCAAATTTGTAGTAAAGAATTTGGGTAGATTGTATCGAGTTCTGGAATGGCATGTTCGAAAGGACGTGTTGTGACAGAAAGTCGCAAATACCGATTTCGATTAACCGAAAGCGCGTTTTACGTGTTTGAGGTTATAGGATCAAGCGAATAAGTGCATCTGGTGGATGCCTTGGCGATGATAGGCGAAGAAGGACGTGATAGCCTGCGAAAAGCTCGGGGGAGCTGGCAAATTAGCATTGATCCCGAGATGTCCGAATGGGGAAACCCGGCCCTTTTGGGTCACTCATGACTGAATACATAGGTCATGTAGAGCGAACGCGGTGAACTGAAACATCTAAGTAACTGCAGGAAAAGAAATCAACCGAGATTCCCAAAGTAGTGGCGAGCGAAATGGGAAGAGCCTGTATGTGATAGCGGAAGACTTAATAGAACGGAATGGAAAGTCCGGCCATAGTGGGTGATAGCCCCGTATATGAAAAGTCATTCGTGGTACTGAGCATACGAGAAGTAGGGCGGGACACGAGAAATCCTGTCTGAAGATGGGGGGACCATCCTCCAAGGCTAAATACTCATCATCGACCGATAGTGAACCAGTACCGTGAGGGAAAGGCGAAAAGAACCCCGGGAGGGGAGTGAAATAGAACCTGAAACCGGATGCATACAAACAGTGGGAGCCTACATTGTTGGGTGACTGCGTACCTTTTGTATAATGGGTCAGCGACTTACGTTCAGTAGCGAGCTTAACCGAATAGGGGAGGCGTAGGGAAACCGAGTCCGAATAGGGCGTCTAGTTGCTGGGCGTAGACCCGAAACCAAGTGATCTATCCATGGCCAGGATGAAGGTGCCGTAACAGGTACTGGAGGTCCGAACCCACTAGTGTTGCAAAACTAGGGGATGAGCTGTGGATAGGGGTGAAAGGCTAAACAAACTTGGAAATAGCTGGTTCTCTCCGAAAACTATTTAGGTAGTGCCTCACGTATCACCTTCGGGGGTAGAGCACTGTTATGGCTAGGGGGTCATCGCGACTTACCAAACCATTGCAAACTCCGAATACCGAAGAGTGCGAGCGTGGGAGACAGACATGGGGTGCTAACGTCCTGTGTCAAGAGGGAAACAACCCAGACCGCCAGCTAAGGTCCCAAATGACTAGTTAAGTGGAAAACGAAGTGGGAAGGCATAGACAGCCAGGATGTTGGCTTAGAAGCAGCCATCATTTAAAGAAAGCGTAATAGCTCACTGGTCGAGTCGTCCTGCGCGGAAGATGTAACGGGGCTCAAACTAGTAACCGAAGCTGCGGATATATGCTTTGCATATATGGTAGGAGAGCGTTCCGTAGGTCTGTGAAGGTGTGGTGTGAACCATGCTGGAGATATCGGAAGTGCGAATGCTGACATGAGTAGCGATAAAGCGGGTGAAAAGCCCGCTCGCCGAAAGCCCAAGGTTTCCTGCGCAACGTTCATCGGCGCAGGGTGAGTCGGCCCCTAAGGCGAGGCTGAGAAGCGTAGTCGATGGGAAACAGGTTAATATTCCTGTACTTGATGTAAGTGCGATGTGGGGACGGAGAAGGTTAGGTTGGCCGCCTGTTGGAATAGGTGGTTTAAGCGTGTAGGCGGGGGATTTAGGCAAATCCGGATCCCTGTTAACGCTGAGGCGTGATGACGAGTGAACTTGTTCACGAAGTAACTGATACCCTGCTTCCAGGAAAAGCCACTAAGCTTCAGCTTACATTGAACCGTACCGCAAACCGACACAGGTGGGCAGGATGAGAATTCTAAGGCGCTTGAGAGAACTCGGGAGAAGGAACTCGGCAAATTGACACCGTAACTTCGGGAGAAGGTGTGCCTCTATTAGGTGAAGTCGGACAGACGGAGCTGAAAGAGGTCGCAGAGAAATGGGGGCTGCGACTGTTTATCAAAAACACAGCACTCTGCCAAGACGAAAGTCGACGTATAGGGTGTGACGCCTGCCCGGTGCTGGAAGATTAAATGATGGGGTGCAAGCTCTTGATTGAAGTCCCAGTAAACGGCGGCCGTAACTATAACGGTCCTAAGGTAGCGAAATTCCTTGTCGGGTAAGTTCCGACCCGCACGAATGGCGTAACGATGGCCCCACTGTCTCCTCCCGAGACTCAGCGAAGTTGAAGTGTTTGTGAAGATGCAATCTCCCCGCTGCTAGACGGAAAGACCCCGTGAACCTTTACTGTAGCTTTGCATTGGACTTTGAACAGACTTGTGTAGGATAGGTGGGAGGCTATGAAGCGGTAACGCCAGTTATCGTGGAGCCGTCCTTGAAATACCACCCTGGTGTGTTTGAGGTTCTAACCTTGGTCCATTATCTGGATCGGGGACCGTGCATGGTAGGCAGTTTGACTGGGGCGGTCTCCTCCCAAATTGTAACGGAGGAGCTCGAAGGTTACCTAGGTACGGTCGGACATCGTACTGATAGTGTAATGGCACAAGGTAGCTTGACTGCGAGACTGACAAGTCGAGCAGGTGCGAAAGCAGGACATAGTGATCCGGTGGTTCTGAATGGAAGGGCCATCGCTCAACGGATAAAAGGTACTCCGGGGATAACAGGCTGATTCCGCCCAAGAGTTCACATCGACGGCGGAGTTTGGCACCTCGATGTCGGCTCATCACATCCTGGGGCTGTAGCCGGTCCCAAGGGTATGGCTGTTCGCCATTTAAAGTGGTACGTGAGCTGGGTTCAAAACGTCGTGAGACAGTTTGGTCCCTATCTGCAGTGGGCGTTGGAAATTTGAGGGGGGCTGCTCCTAGTACGAGAGGACCGGAGTGGACAGACCTCTGGTGTACCGGTTATCACGCCAGTGGTATTGCCGGGTAGCTAAGTCTGGAAGAGATAACCGCTGAAAGCATCTAAGCGGGAAACTTGCCTCGAGATGAGATTTCCCTGGGAATTTAATTCCCCTGAAGGGTCGTTCAAGACCAGGACGTTGATAGGTCGGGTGTGGAAGCGTGGTAACACGTTAAGCTAACCGATACTAATTGCCCGTGCGGCTTGATCCTATAACCTGAAACGCGTAAGTGCGACAGAAACGATCTACCCAAGATTGAACAAATTTGAGGCGTTGTTGATGAGTAGAAAGTCAGCGGCGTAGTAGTGATAAATGCTTCTTCTGAATCAGAGTGGTTGGTAAAAACCAGCTACTCAAACCGTTTATGTCTGGCGACATTAGCGAGGTGGTCCCACGCCTTCCCATCCCGAACAGGACCGTGAAACGCCTCAGCGCCGATGATAGTGCAGATTGCCTGTGTGAAAGTAGGTCATCGCCAGACTCCCCTTAAAAACCCCCAGC
>NZ_JBVVOL010000058.1:0-5451 GCF_055810895.1 Formivibrio sp. oc-25
GGGTTTTCCTGACCATCGACGGTCTTCATTTCCATCGCGGTATAGAGTTCGGTGAACGGCATCGGCACGGCATTGGCGCCCAGCGTGTTGAACATGTCGACATACAGCGGGTTCAGGATGGTGCGCAGCTTCAGACCCTTGATGTCTTCCAGCTTGGTGATCGGACGCTTGCTGTTGCTGATCGAGCGATAGCCCTGTTCCATGAAGCCCAGACCGACCCAGCCCTTGGCAGGCATGTAGTCCATCAGCTTCTGACCAAACGGGCCATCCAGCACGGCATCGGCCTGCTTGACGTTGGCAAAGGCAAACGGGAAATCGAGCACGACGAATTCAGGAACCGTGCCCACGAGCTGGGCCGGGGACATCATCGAGATTTCGATGGTGCCGCCCTGCATGGCGGACGCGACCTGTTGCTCGCCCCCGAGGGTGCCGTTCGGGAAAATCTTGATCTTGATCTTGCCGCCGCTCTTCTTCTCGACGACTTCAACGAATTTCTGCGCGCCCAGGCCTTGCGGGTGATCGATGGCGTTCACGATCGGGAACTTGGCGCTGCGTTCCTTGATATCGGCGGCCAGGCTGGTGCCGGCGGCAAAGATCATGGCAGTGGCCAGTGCGATCGGGGTCAGAACTTTTTTCATTTTCCTCTTCCTCTGTGTTGATTGGAAAATTGCACTACGTAAAAACTTACGGAGTGAAGACTGACATACCATTTCACGTCACGCAAAAAACAGGGGGAGTAAATCTACTCATTGTGTTGTAAGTTGCGGTTTTTAATGGAGATTTCTGAGTGCCGTTTCCTGCGTGGCTGCGGGAATTTTCAAGGAGGGAGTGCGGGTGTTTGGTAAGGATGTTGTGGTAGTGGTTCTTGTTTTATTTCTTTTTTTGTAATCGGATGTTGGGTGATATTCAGCCGGTGTGGCTGGTATCGTGTGCCCGTGTTGCTTCACCCAGTCGCTGCAGCAAGGTCGCCAGATCCCGGGCAAATGCAGCAATTTCTGCGGCATTGACCGCACCGTCGGCCAGTTGCTGCTGCAGATTGATGCACTGCTGCTGCAGGGTATCCGCGCCCAGCATGCCCAGCATGGATTTGGCGTTATGGACCAGATCCAGCATGGCTTTGTCATTCTGCTCACGTATCGCAGCGTCCAGTGCGTCAACCATGCCGCCGCGCTCGGCAGCGATGCGGCAGGCCAGTTGCGCATACAGATCGCGCCGGCCCAGCATGCGCGTGATGGCCTGTGTGATATTGATGCCGGGAATGTCCGCCAGACTGGTCAGCAGACGCTCGTTTTTGTCCGTGGCGGATGGATTTGTCTGGCCGCCGGCGGCGGCCGTTACTGTTTGCGTACGCGGCCGCATTGCCAGGTGGCGGCTCAGGGTGGCAAACATCTGTTGAGGATGAATGGGTTTGGCAATGTAGTCATTCATTCCGGCGGCCAGGCAGCGTTCCAGATCGCCTTCCAGCGCGTTGGCGGTCAGGGCGATGATCGGAATCTGCGCAAATGCGGGGTTTTTCCTGATTTCCGCCGTGGCTTCGAAGCCATCCATGTTCGGCATATGGATATCCATCAGCACCAGATCGAACGGCTGGCCATTGAGCAGCTGGATACCCTGCAGGCCATCGCTGCCGATGGTTACATGAACGCCGACCATTTCCAGCAGGTCATGCACCACTTCCTGGTTGATCCGGTTGTCCTCGACCAGCAGGATACGTCGGCCGGCCAGCCCCTCCCAGTCAGCCAGCCCGTGGGTATCCTGCGCCTTGGGGACATGGGTCGGATCGAACAGCTCAACCATGGCATCGTACAGCTCGGACGGCGTAACCGGCTTGGCCAGTACGCTGTCGATAGGCAGGCGATCGAGCCCAGGCGGGCTATCCTGGCCGGCGGAGGCGACCAGTACCAGGTGCGGCTGCTTGCGTTGCAGCGGGTGTTGCAACATCTGTTCGGCGGTTTCCAGTCCATTGAGCCCCGGCATTTGCCAATCAAGGAAGACCACGTCGTAGGGGTGATCGGTCTGATCGGCCTCTGCGATCAGTTCGATGGCACGGTTACCGTCGTCCGCCTCATCCACCTGCACCTCCAGCGCATGCAGTTGTCCTTGCAGTTGCTGGCGGGCGTGGGTGTTGTCGTCGACCACCAGCGCGCGCAAGCGGGACAGCCCGGCCGGAATCTGCCGGCCCGGGTTGTCCAGATGGCTGACACGCAGCGTGATTTCGAGCGAGAACACACTGCCCTGGCCCGGTTGCGATTGGACGTCGATGCGGGCATCCATCAGATCGGCCAGGCTGCGGCTGATGGCCAGCCCCAGTCCGGACCCTTCAAACTGGCGTGACATCGAGCCATCGAGTTGCTGGAACGGGCGGAACAACAGTGGCAATTTCTCCTCGGCGATGCCGATGCCGGTGTCTTCCACTTCAAAGCGCAGATGGGCACGTCCGCCGCTGCGTGCGAGATCCTGAACCCGCAGGACGATTTCGCCATGCTCGGTAAACTTGACGGCGTTGTTGGCAAAATTGATCAGGATCTGGCCGATACGCTTGGCATCGCCGACCAGCTGGTCCGGCAGCCCCGGCGCGATGGCAATGATCAGCTCCAGATCCTTGGCCTGGGCCTGCTCCGCCACCAGGCCGGCGACGTGATCGAGCAGTGCTTCCAGCGAGAATTCACTGACATCGATCTGCAGCTTGCCGGCTTCGATCTTGGACAGATCGAGAATATCGTTGACGATGCCCAGCAGGTGCTGGCCGGAAGACTGGATGCGCCCGATGTAGTGCGCAACGCGCGGGTCGGTATTGGCGTGCGCCGCCAGATGGCCCATGCCGATGATGGCATTCAGCGGCGTGCGGATCTCATGGCTCATATTGGCCAGAAACTCGGCCTTGGCCCGGCTGGCGGTCTCGGCCAGATCGCGTGCTGCCGCCAGTTCCTCGGTGCGCTCGGCCACCTTGTTTTCCAGGGTCTGGGTCAGCTCTTCCAGATCGCGCTGGGTGGAGATGAGCTCGGTAATATCCAGTGCGACAGTACCGACGGCCACGACCGAGCCATCCTTATCGCCGCGAACCGGGAAGCGCACGATGCTGTAGGTTTCCTCTTTGCCCTGGGCATTGTGCTTGGTGTAATTGCGCGTGAACGGCCGGCCCGTTCGCAAGACTTCATCGTGCTCGCGCTGCCGCATGCGGGCTTCTTCCACCGGGTAGATTTCTGCATCGGTTTTGCCCAGCACGTAGCCCGGCGGCATTTCGGCAATCGATTCAAACACCGGGTTGGCCATCAGGTAACGCCCGTCCGCGCTTTTCATGTTCATGCCGGCAGGGATGTAATCGCGGAAAGCAGCCAGACGCTGCTCGCTGCGCGCAAGCGAGCGGCGCGAGCGCCAGTCGGCGTAGGTCAGCAAGACAATCAGCATGCTGCCCAGGCTGATCAGCGCCACCAGGGCGTTGCGCGCGAAATAGTAGGAGCGGAACGCCTCATCCATGTCTTCCTCGACGATGAGGCCAATCGCGGCATCCTGCATCCAGCGCCCGGCGCCGACGACCATCCGGCCACGATAATCAGGGTAGTTTTCCAGCAGGCCGGTATCGAGCGAGGTGTATTCCATCAGCCGTTCGAACACGCGCGTGAACGGCTCGGTGCTGAGCAGTGCCGGATCGGCCAGCCCATCTTCTTCCCGGATGGGCAGCACACGGGCGGAAAGCTGGAACAGGCTCCAGCCCGGTTCTGCGCCCTTTGGGGCAGCCAGTTTCTTTTCAAAGCGGATCGGCGAGAGAATCTGGCCATCCTGATCGACGACATAGGCTTCGCCATGCACGCCGGGACGCCCGTCGCGCAGCAGGCGATAGAGGCGCAGTGCCGGGTTTTCGTGCAGGCATAGAAACCCGATCAATCTGCCATCCTGTTCGGCACGGGCGCAGGATAGCTGGTAGGCAATGGCGGAGGGATTTTCGACCCACAGCGTGGAAACCGGGTGCCGGGCGGAAATCGGCGGGGTGACCGCGCCGCCCATCAGCAGTTCTGACCGCCGCAAGGTTTCGCGGGTGGCCGGCAGGGTCAGCTGGCCGATATAGGGTCGGGTGCCCGAGGTGATGACCCGTTTGCCATCGGGCGCAATCAGGGTGTAATCCTCGAAGCCCCGGCTTTGGTACAGCGGGGTGATCCAGTTTTCGTAGGCATCGTGCAGGGAGGGGTCATCTGGCGTTTTCAGCAGGCGCGCCGCAAATTCCTTTTGCAGCGGCTCATCCGCAATCTTGCGCGCACGTGCCACCGAATCCTGCTGCAGCAGCACCAGGCCGCGCGACATGGTTTCCAGATTGCTGATCACGTGGTCTTCGATATTGCGCCGGTATTCTGCCTTGATGGCATCGAGCACATATACGCCCGCGCTGATAAGCACGCTGATGGCCAGCAAGGCCAGCAACACGCGCGTGCGGAAATCCTTGTAGGGAATGTGTATGATGCGGGTCAGGCTGCGTGGGCGGCGGGTTTCGTGCATGTGGGTGGTTATCCGTCTGCCTCAGAACAAGTTCTCAGAGAAACAGCTTGACCAGTTCGGCAATGGATTCGACATGCAGTTTTTCCATCAGGCGCGCGCGGTGGTTTTCTACAGTACGCACGCTGATTGCCAGATCCTGGGCAATCTTCGGGCTGGATTTGCCGGCGGCGACGAGCTCGGCAATCTGGCGTTCCTTCGGTGTGAGCAAGGCCAGCCGCGCGTCGCGCGTGACACGTGCCAAATGTGCTGCATGCAGTTGCCGGCTGCGTACCAGCGCACTTTGTACCTTGGCTACCAGCGTGTTGCCGTCAACCGGTTTTTCCAGGAAATCGAACGCACCTTTCTTGATGGCTTCAACCGCAGAGGGTACTTCGGAATAGCCGGAAACCAGGATGATCGGCAGGAAGCTGCCCTTGTCCAGCAACTGCTGCTGCACTTCCAGTCCGTCGATTTCCGGCATGCGCAGATCACAGATCAGGCATTCGTGCGGGCCGGGCTGATAGGCATCCAGGAACTGGCGGGCAGAGGTGAAGGTGCGAATCTCCGCGCCGACGCCCTGCAACAGTTCCTTGAACATCCACAGCGTGATGTCGTCGTCATCAATGATGTAGATAATCGGGCGAATGAACGACATCGGCAGGGGTTTTCCTTGTGGTCATCGGCGACTTCAGAACCTAACACGATTCAACCGGGCGTGCCAGATACAAGCTAGCCAGATCAAACGGAGCCGGGGAAGTGCGGCTTCCCCGGTTTTTGTCGTGCAGAAACCTGGCGCCTCGGGTTATTTCTGATTCCGGGTTTTTTCCAGTTCGGCTTCAAACGCCTTGATCAATGTCGGGTCGAGCCGCGCTGCGTATTTGTCGATGACCGGTTTTACTGCGGTCTTCATGCGGGCGAGTTCTGCCGGGGCAATCTCGTTGATCTGCATGCCATGCTCGAGCATCACCTTGCGCGATTTCT
>NZ_JBVVOL010000059.1:0-5299 GCF_055810895.1 Formivibrio sp. oc-25
AGACCCGCTACCTTGAATACCTGCTGCATTCCTCTCTTCATCTCAACTTCTCCTTCTCCACTTCGCGTTGGACAGGGCGCTGCATGCCCTGCTGCCAGGAACAGAAGCCATCAGAATTCGAAAGCCCCTGCATTTACACTACCGGAAAATCTTATGTATTACTCGAATGTTTTTCTATAAGCCACTACGAAATAATCTGTTTTTTGATATTTTCCCCCAGTTGCATCATCTGCTGCATGGTGGCCTGGAAGTGTGCGGCATAGTAATTGCCCGCTTCCCGTACCCGGCTTGCCACAGATTTGAAATTGCCAATCGATACCTGGTAATCCTTGGCACAGATCGGGTAATCCAGGCATTCCACCAGCGAGGCCGTCGATATGAAATTCGATACCAGTTCGGCTTTTTCCGGTTGGGACTGCCAATTTTCGCACAGCCAGACGTAAAGTTCCGGATGGAAATTGGTCATCACCCCGCTATACCCGTGACAGCCAGCCTGGAGCGATGCCAGCAGTGTCTGGCCGTTGGCATTGGCGATATGCAAAGGCGTGCCCTTGATCAGATCAAGGCGGCGGCGGATGGTATCGATCTGGCAGCAGGTATCCTTGATAAAGGTGTAGCGACCGCTTTGTGCGCACCAACTCACGACCTCATCCGACAGCAAGCGTTTGTATGGATAGGGGCATTCATAGATCCCCAGGCCCACCTTGTCGGTAATCGCTGCAGTGATCTTTTGCAGATTATCCAGCACCACCGCATCGCCCTCGCCTGCCATGGCCAGGCGATTGCTGATCAAAATTACGCTGTCGACACCGGTTTCCGCCATGACACCCAGTTGGTCGATCTGCTGCGATATGCCGCAGGCAGTATGGCCGGAGGCCACCACCGGTACCCGGCCATCAACGTAATCCAGCACAAACCGGGTTAGCTGCATCGACTCAGCTTGAGACAAATAAAACATCTCGCTCGACTGGCAATTGGCAAACAGCCCATGCACACCGGCATTGATGTACCAGTCGATCAGCTTTTTCAGCGATTCCCAGTCGATCTCGCGCTTGTCATCAAACGGGGTCAGCATGACTGGCCAGACACCGCGATATTTATCCTGTTGATCCATGTCTACAAACCATCCTTGAGTGCACGGGAAGTCCTCGAGACTTCCCGTCGTAAAATTCACAGCAGCGCTACGGCATCGCCCGCAACACACACCTTGATGCCCTGCGTCAGCGCTTGTGCCACAAAGGCACGCAGCACATCCTGCAAGTGGGCTTCATCGACATAAGCCACGGTAATGTGATTGCTTTGGTGCCCAGCCATCAGATCGTCTCGACCTACGCCATCGAGTGTGCAATTGAGCAATGGCCATTGATAAGTCGTGGCCTTGCGGCGACGCTCAAACTCGTCCGCAGGCAATTCCACCGCCCGGCCCGTGCCGATATGCATATGCACCTGCGTGCCTTCGTAATGCGCGCGTGCCCAGATGATGCATCCAGCCTTGCCCTGCCCGGCGATGGTCGAGCCGCCCTTGGGGAAGTACATTGCTGGCTGGCGATATCCGGTCGCCCCGGCAATGCCGCCCTTGATATGCTCAAATGGCACCGAGCCGGAAATTTCGAAATCCCAGTAGAAGGTATCCTGGTATTCGCTGCCCCAACGGATATCGTGCAAGGTGGTCTCGGCCGGCAAGCCGAGTGAATCGAGCAAACGCCAGAGCATGGTTTGCGGAATGGCCGTGCCCATGTCGACTTCGTTGACGCACGGAATCGGCTTGCCGGCGCGGATGATATTGCCGGCTTCGTCCGGAATCGGGAAACGGGCAGTCGAGCCAATCGCGCCTTCGGCGAAATCGGAAGCGGCGCAGGAATGTGCCAGGCCTTGCTGATATTGCACACCCACCGAAGTCAGGCCAAAGCGCTGCACAAAGCGCGCCATGGCAATCAGCATTGCGCATTGCTCCAGCACCTGATCGCGCGTCAACTCAGAGGCCGGATCAGTGCCAAACTGGAACTGCATGCCCTGCGCTTCGTACCAGGCCAGGCATTCTTCACGCAGCGAGAGCGGCACCTTGGCCATTTCAACCAGCAGGGCCGATTGCGACAGGCTTTCGATCGGCATGCCGATATCAACCAGCGCTTTCTGCGGGAACACGCCATTGATCATGCCCATGCAGAAGCTGTCGAACAGCCCCATGATTTCCTTGTGCTGCAACACGTATTCACCTACCTTGCAGCCGATCTGCCATGCAGGCGTTGCCGATGCCGGATGAGATGCCGTAACCGGTTGCAGGTAGGAGGTGTCGTGCACGATCTTGCCGGTCTTGAGCCAAGATTCCAGCCCGTTATAGAAGAAGGCATCATCGAAATTGGCCGACCACAAGCGCGAATATTCCTTGCCGAGGCTGGTCAGCGTACCGGCCATGCACAGCATGCCTACCAGGCCCGGCCAAGTGCCATCGAAATTGGCCAGCAACAGGATCGGTCCGCGATGCTTGGCCAGACTCGGTGCCAGATGGTGCGAATATTGCCAGGCAGTCAGTAGCACAATCACCGGAGATTCCGGGTCAATCGTGGCAAACAGATCGCTGCCTTCGCGCTGACTGCTGATAAAACCGTGCCCCTTGTCACCTTTGTAAAGATGCGCGCGCTTGGCGGTACAGCCAAAGCGCTGGCTCAAGGCCTCTTCGAGTTTAGCTTCAAACTTGTTTTGCACCGGCCAGCATTCGACATTGGCCGATTCGCGCAGATCGGCATTGGTGACCAGCAGCACTTCATTATTCTGTGCGCGGATCAGTGGTTTGGCGGCCGGGAGATTCAGGGTCAGCATTCGTGTCATCCTTTGTGGTTATTGATCATAAATACCGTTACTGCCAGGCTTGCATGGCAGTGCGGCAGCGTTCCATATCGGCATACAACTGCAGGTAAATCGCATATTTGGCATCGTGGAAAGCTTTGGTTGCAGGGCGCGCAGCAATCTGGCCACCGGGTCGGACCATCTCGGCTGCAGCAGCAGGCATTGAGGTAAACGCGCCGCAGGCCACCGCCCCCATCAGTGCCGCGCCCAGGGTGACGGCATCCTCTTCGCTGACCAGATGGATGGTGCAGCCGGTAGCATCGGCATGCTCGCGCAACCAGTACGGATTTTTGGTACCACCACCACACATCACGAGACGTTCGATCTTGTGGCCTGCGGTATTCATGCTGTCGATGATGTGGCGCGTACCATAAGCCAGCGCCTGCAAGGTGGCGAGATACAGCCGTGCCAGTGCATCCCTGCCCTGCTCGAGTGTCAGGCCCACCACGACACCGCGCGCATGCGGATTGGCACGTGGCGAACGGTTGCCATGATGATCGCCCAGCACATGCAGATCGCGGGTTGGCCATTGCTCACGACGCTCCAGATCGGCCAGCCAGTCATTCAGTACGGCGTAGACATTACGGTTTTCCTGTTGTGCGGTGGATTCGAGCAGTGGCCAGGCATCGCTTTGACGCAAGGTCCAATCCAGCAAGGCACCCGCCGCGCTCTGCCCCCCCTCGTTGAGCCAGTAGCCGGGCAACATCGCGCCGTAATATGGCCCCCATACGCCGGGCACCATCACCGGATCGGGGCTCACTACCATGTGGCAATTGGATGTACCGCCAATAATGGCGAGGCTGCCATCCGGCGCGGTGCTGGTCAGTGCCAGTCCGCCGGCATGGGCATCAATGATGCCGCTGGCAACCACTGCACCAGCCGGAATGCTGAGTTCTGCAGCGGCTTGCGAACCCAGCCTGCCAGCCGTCTCTCCGAGTTGCAGCACCCGTGCCGGCACCTTGCCCGGCAAGTCATCCAGACCCACGGCATCGAGCAGGCTTTCGCTGAAACGGTTTTCATGCGCCAGGTAATTCCACTTGCAGGTCAAGGTACATACGCTGGCCACATCTGCATGGGTAAGGCGCCAGACCAGGTAATCGGCCAGATCAAAGAAGCGCCAGGCCTTGGCATAGCGTTCCGGAAAGTGTTTTTTCAGCCACAGGACCTTAGGCAACTCCATCTCGATGCTGACTTCGCCACCCACATAGGCCAGTGCAGGATCATGCGTGGCGTTGATGGCTGCGGTTTCCTCGGCGGCGCGGTGATCCATCCACATGATGATGTCGTGATCGGATTCACCGTTTTCTGCCACGGAAACCGGTAAGCCTTCGGCGTTGACCGCTACCAGCGAACAGGTGGCATCCACGCCAATGGCTACAATATCAGCGGGATTGATGCCGGCAGCCGCAACGGCTTCACGCATGGCGGCACAGGTTTGTGCCCAGATATCTGCCGAGGATTGCTCGACGAACAGGGACTTGGGATGGAATTGCTGGATGGGGCGAACCGCAAATGCCAGACGCTTGCCTGCTGCGTCAAACAATCCGGCCCGAACACTGGCCGACCCCACATCAATACCGACAAACACTTGCGAACCCATGTGTTTTTCCTATTTGCTGATTCGAGTTAGCTTTTGCGTGAAGTTAGCACATGAAAAATGTAGCCGCAACACATCAACTACCAAATTTGATAAAAATCATGCGAGAAAGGACTGATCAAGACATAAATTGTGGCCAAATCTCCAGCATGGCTGGCATTGATCGGTTTGGAATACTGAAAACCATTGCCTTGATTTCTCGACGCAGCACCAATATTTCCCCTATCGCGGGATCAGATCGTTCCCTTCTTGATGATCAGATTGACATAGGGGCGATGTTCGGACGTGCGTACCACTGCGTAGCATTGCTTCGATGCCGCATAGAAAGCCTGCCGCTCCAGACTGCCCATCGCAACTGGGCGATTTTCTGTTTTTTGGCAAAGGGATAACGCCTCCTCGTGACCGGAAAGCATCAGGTCGGGAAAGCCGTCTTGTTCCATCCGGATGATGGGATGCTCAACAAACGTATCCAGCGGGAACAGGGACAGGATAGCTTCCAGCGCCTGCGGCACCAGCACGCCCGGCATTTCGATCAACCGCCCGGTCACCGTTTCGGTCGCCACGGAATGTGCCGGGAAATTACGGTCAGCGATCAGCAAGGTATCGCCATGCCCCATCGATTGCATAACCCAGAGCAGCTCTGCCGTGATTAATGGATTGATTCCTTTCAGCATTTCCTCTCTCCCTGCCCTCTCCCGAAACGGGAGAGGGCAATAGTGGTTTCAATGACGCCGTCTATCTGCTTCACATGAAGCGACCTCTGGCCTGCACGGCACCAAGCCTCACTTCTGATACGGCCAGACCCAGTCCTTCACCTCGGGCATGTCGTCGCCATACTCGTTGATGTAGTGCTTG
>NZ_JBVVOL010000060.1:0-2300 GCF_055810895.1 Formivibrio sp. oc-25
TACAACGCCACCGCCGTAATCACCGTCCCCACCAGCAGGCTCACCACATACATGCCAACATTGGTGACCGCATTCGGGATCGGCAGCACAAAGATGCCACCGTGCGGCACCTTGAGTTCCGTTCCGAACATCATTGCCAGCGCACCGGTCACGGCCGAACCGACCATCAGGCACGGGATCACGCGCAACGGGTCGCGCGCGGCATACGGAATCGCGCCTTCGGTGATGAACGAGATACCCAGCACCGCAGTCGCCTTGCCGGCTTCGCGCTCATCCGTGGTAAAGCGGTTCTTGAACAGCACCGTGGCCAGGGCAATACCCAGCGGCGGGGTCATGCCGGCCGCCATGGCCGCAGCCATCGGCTGGTAGACGCTGGCGGCAATCAGGCCGGTCGAGAACGCATACGCGGCCTTGTTGACCGGACCGCCCATGTCGAACGCCATCATCGCCCCGATGATCACGCCCAGCACCACGGCGCTGCCGGTCTGCATGCCCTTGAGCCAGGCTTCCAGTGCCTTCAGCGCAACCGCCACCGGCTCACCCAGCACCATGATCATCAGCAGGCCCACCACCAGGGTCGATAGCAGCGGCAGGATCAGCACCGGTTTCAGGCCGGCCAGATTGCGCGAGAGCTTGATGTTGTCATTGAGCCACTTGGTGACATAACCCGCGAGGAAGCCGGCAACAATGCCGCCGAGGAAGCCCGCGCCCAGGTTGGCAGCCAGCATGCCGCCGACCATGCCCGGCGCCAGACCGGGGCGATCGGCAATCGAGTGCGCAATATAGCCGGCCAGGATCGGCACCATCAGGGCAAACGCACCCTTGGCGCCGGTCAGGAACAGCGCCTGGCCCAGCGTACCCTTGTGCGCGTCGTCGTAGACATAGATGCCGCCCAGTGCGAAACCGATGGCGATCAGCAGGCCGCCGGCCACCACGAACGGGATCATGTAGGAAACACCGGTCATCAGGTGCTTGTAGGCACCGGTACGGCTGGCGGAACGTTCGGCCTTGATCGCATCGACCACATCGGCCGCGCTTTGTGCTTCGCCGCCTTGCACCTTGGCGGCCTCGAACGCGGTCTTGATCACGGCGGCGCCATCGGCAATGGCAGCCTTGGTGCTGGTTTCATAGATGCGCTTGCCGGCGAAACGGGTCAGGTCGACCTTGGTGTCCGCCGCGATCACCACCAGATCAGCCGCGGCGATCAGCTCTGCGCTCAGGGTATTCTGGGCGCCGACCGAGCCCTGTGTTTCGACCTGGATGCTGTGCCCGAGCGCTTTGGCGCCCTGCTCCAGGCCTTCTGCTGCCATGAAGGTATGCGCGATACCTGTCGGGCAGGATGTGATAGCCACGATATTTGCCATGATCCTCTTCACCTCCGGTTATATGACGTCAATGCGTCAATGTTTTCACTGCAAGATTTCACGCTTTCAGCTTCGTTACTTCAACCAGTTTGGCCATCTCCTCCAGCCCCTGCCGGTGCAAGCTGCCATCGGGATGGCTGACCCGTGCTGCAGCGCTGGCCGTGGCCAGGCGCAAGGCGTCAGGCGGCGGCATGCCCTTGAGCATGGCCGAGATCCAGCCGGCCACCATCGAGTCACCAGCCCCGACCGTGCTGACCACCTCAACCCGCAGCGGCCTGGCATGCCAGCAGCCTTGCGGCGTGAGCAGCACTGCGCCCTCCTCGCCCAGTGAGACGATCACGTTGGTCGGGCCGGCGGCCTGCAGGCTCTGCGCCCCCAGGATGACCGCATCCATATCCGGCAGCTTGCGCCCCAGCCACTCTTCCAGTTCATGCCGGTTCGGTTTGACGAAATCCGGACCGCCTGCGAGTGCGGCGGCAAACGGGGCACCACTGGTATCGAGCACGACCTTCTTGCCGGCAGCCCTCAGCGCACGCGCGAGGCCGACGTAGTAATCCACCGGCACCCCCGGCGGCAGGCTGCCGCCGAGCACGAAGATGCGCGCCGCGCCATCGCACAGCGCCGTGATCGTGGCGCGCAGTAGCACCAGCGCATCGGCCGGCGGCGTAGGGGGCACCAGGTTGATATCGGTGGTCACGCCCGATTGCGGGTCATTGAGTTTGACGTTGATGCGCGTCGCACCCGGCATGCGCACGAAATGATCGGCGATGCCGTGCGAGGCAAACAGGTTCTCGAAGATGCGTGCGTTGTCTTCGCCCAGCAAGCCGGTGGCAGCACAGGTGTGGTCAAGATCGGTCAGCACCTTGGCGACATTGACACCCTTGCCGCCGGCATCGAAACGCAGGCTGTGCGCCTTGTTGAGCTGGCCCAGCGTCA
>NZ_JBVVOL010000060.1:2469-4712 GCF_055810895.1 Formivibrio sp. oc-25
GCCTTCACCGCCGGCACATCGCTCGCGGTCATCGACAGTTCGTTCACGCCCAGGCCGGTCAGGATGGCGGCACCGAGCGGATCCCCCGCCAGCCCGCCACAGACGCCGACCCAGGTGCCATGCTGGCGCGCGCCCTTGACCGTGCTGTCGATCAGCCGCAGCACAGCCGGGTGCAGGCTGTTGGCCATCGGTGCCAGATCCGGGTGCTGGCGGTCGATCGCCAAGGTGTACTGCGTGAGGTCGTTGGTGCCGATCGAGAAGAAATCGACATGCGGCGCAAACATTTCCGCCATCACGGCTACGCTCGGCACTTCCACCATGATGCCGAGCGGCACCACCGGCGCATCGAGTTCGATCCGGATCTTGTCGGCGATCTCGCGCACCTGCAGCACTTCGGCCACATCGGTCACCATCGGGAACATGATCTGCAACGGGCCTTGCTTGGCAGCGCGATACAGCGCGCGCAGCTGCGCATGCAGCAGATCGGGCCGGCGCAGCAGCAGGCGCAGGCCGCGTACGCCCAGGAACGGGTTCTCTTCGTGCGGCAGGTTGAGATAAGACACTTCCTTGTCGCCGCCGATATCGAGCGTGCGGATGATCAGCGGCCGGCCGGCCATGATCTCGACCAGTTCGCGATAGGTCTGGTATTGCTCTTCTTCGTCCGGCGGGGTGTCGCGGTCCATGAACAGGAATTCGGTACGCATCAGGCCGATGCCTTCGGCGCCGGCTTCCAGCGCGGCCTTGCCCTGTTGCGCCGAGGTGATGTTGGCGGCGATCTCGACCTGGTGACCATCGGTGGTCACGGCCGGCAGATCGCGGACTGCGGCGGCCTGGTCACGCTTGGCGCGCGCTTTCTCGGTTGCCTGTTGTGCCGCCTGCAGATCGGATGGGTCCAGATTGAAGTAGAGCGCGCCGCTGTCGCCATCGAGCACTGCCACGGTGCCGTCCGGGATTTCGCGCAGCACGATGCCGCCCGCCACCAGGGCCGGCATGCCGAGCGTGCGCGCCAGAATCGCGGTATGGCTGGTCGGCCCGCCAACCACGGTGGCCAGGCCGATCACCTGCTTCGGATCCAGCCCGACCGTATCGGAAGGCAGCAGGTCTTCCGCCAGCAGAATCGTGCCCTGGGTGAAGGCTTCGCCGGCTTGGGCGATGCCGAGCAGCTGGCGCAGGACGCGCTGACCCACATCGCGCATGTCGGCAGCGCGCGCGGCCAGCATGGCATCCGGGTTGGCCGCGATCAGGTCAGCCTGTGCGCTGAAGGCCTGCTGCCAGGACCAGGCGGCGCCATGCCCATTGAAGATGGTGGAAACGGTCTTGCGCAGCAGCGCCGGGTCGGTCATCAGTTCGATCTGGGCCTGGAAAATCGCGGCATGGCCTTCGCCCAGGCGGCTGGCGGTCGATTCGGCCAGGGCTTCCAGCTCGGCCTTGACCGCTTCCAGTGCCGTATCGAGCCGGGTGCCGTCTTCGGCGGCGGTCGTGGGGTTGTCTGCCACTTCCAGCGCCTGCGCGGCATGCTGGCGCGTGACGCCAATGGTCAGCCCCGGGCTGGCGGCCACGCCACGAATGACTTCGCACGCCTGTTTCGGTACCCAGCCCGCGCCCTGCTTGCGCGTGGCCTGCTCGGCCTGCAGGCGTGCCTGTTCCGCTTCTTCGGCACGCAGGGAGTCGATGCTCTGCTTGAGTGCTGCCACCGCTGCCGTGGCATCTTCACCTTCGGCGCTGATACGGATGGTGTGGCCGGCCTTGATGCCCAGACTCAGCAATCCGACCAGGCTCTTGCCGTCCGCCGATTCCTCGCCATTGCTGACGCGCACATTGGCAACAAAGCGCTTGGCCGTGGTCACCCAGACTGCAGCCGGGCGGGCGTGCAGGCCGTTGGGATAGTCGATCACGACCGAGAGACTGTTGGGCGTGTCGGAGATAGCGGCCGCGGGTGCCGCCGCCGCGGCAGGCGCCGGCTGGTCGGTCAGCGCCGCCATGATTTCGCCGGCATCGCGTGTCGTGGCCAGGCGCGCCAGGCGGGTTTCATCGCGCATCAGCCGCGTCAGCCGCCGCAGCAGGTCGATGTGCTCGTCCGACTGTGCCGCAATCGCCACCACCAGTTTCACCACCTGGCCTTCGTTCCAGGTCACGCCATCGGGCACCTGCAGCACCGCCACTCCGGTCTTACGCACCAGCGACCGGTCCTGCACCATGCCGTGCGGTATCGCTACCCCGCTGCCAAGGTAGGTGTCGGCCAT
>NZ_JBVVOL010000061.1:0-4394 GCF_055810895.1 Formivibrio sp. oc-25
GTCTGATTTGACGAAAAATCAGGCTGATTTTGAAGAGGAAGCAGTTTTTTGAAATTCAGGGGTGAAAAACCGAAGGTAGGATTTGGTTTTTCACCAGCCTGTTAATTTATATTTGGAGGTGATTGTCATGGTGTTTTGACGGTTTTGATTGATCTGAATTGTATTAATTCAGCTGAAATATGGTATTGGCTGTTGTTCTGTATATTTGATTTTGGCGCTTGTTTTATAAGTTGTAAGATGTGATTGTTTTAATTTCTCAATTAACTAGGTTTTGATAGGGCTGGTGCGGCTAATTTAAGATAAGCGGCGAACAAATAATAATTATTTTTCAAGGAAGTGTGGCTGTGAAAATTCTGATTATTTCGCGTGCTTACTTTTCCATCGACAATTAGAGGCCGACGATGTTAACTACATCTATCCATTCTCTCGATCGTGTCAATACTTTTACAACCTCGGTAACAGGAAAGCTTGCAACCGCAACCTTGATGATCATGACCGCAGTTGTTACGACGCATGTCATTGCGCGATTCAGTTTCAACTACAGCTTTCACTGGACTGAGGAGGTCGCCCGAAATTTGATGGTCTGGATGACCTTCCTCTACTTTCCTAGTGGCCATAAGCGCGGCATGAATGTCGCGGTTGAGTTCGTTGTGGCTCCGTGGGCGCATACGATCCCGGGGCAACTACTCAAATTGGCACTTGAGCTGCTTGCGATGCTCGTGCTTATTGTCGCTATCAAACTTTCGATTGGAATGATCGAGCGAGGTATGGATACCACAAGTCAGGCTCTTCAGATCACCATGGGTTGGATTTACATGGTATTGCCAATTTGTTTCGGTCTGACACTCTTATGTTCACTCGAAAATGTGCTGCGAATTGTGGCGAAAATTTCGGGAATTACAACTGTTCGGCCCCCTGCCCATGTGGTTGTGGACGCAGCTGAATAATGTATTGAGGTGAGGACGGAAAATCATGGAATTCGTATTTCTTGGGCTTTTCCTAGGGCTGCTTATCATTGGCACCCCCATGATCTATCTGATGCTTGCTGCGCCAGGAATTGCATTGACATTGGAGGGTAGGGAGGTTTTTCTGAACCTGCTCATGTATCGCCTGTATGCAGGTATTGACAGCTTTCCGCTCATGGCTTTGCCGTTTTTTGTTCTTGCAGGCGAGATGATGACGGCAGGTGGAGTCATGAGGCGTATGGCAGCCTTCGCAAACTCGTTCGTTGGTCACCTTCGCGGTGGCCTTGCTCATGTCTCTGTGTGCTCTTCGGTGATGCTGGCTGGAGGGTGCGGCTCGGCAGTGGCGGATGCCTCTGCTCTAGGATCACTCATGATTCCCGCGATGCGTAGCCAGGGCTACAGTAATCGCTACGCTTCGGCCGTGATCGCAGCTTCGGCCGTGATCGTATCGATCATACCGCCAAGTGGAATATTTATTCTTTATGCCTTCATTATGAATGTGTCGGTGGCAGCAATGTTTGCAGGCGGCGTTATTCCTGGGCTGCTAATTGCATTGGCGCTAATTATGGTAATTGCAATCCGTGCACCATCGCAGAATTTGCCACGTTCTGAAACCAAACCTTCGCTGAAGGAAATTTTCCGTACCGGCAAAGAGGCATTCCTGCCCCTGCTTACTCCTGCTGTCTTAATCGGTGGAATACTTGGTGGCTTGTTTACTCCAACTGAAGCTGCTGCGATTGCTGCCGTTTACTCCATGATTCTTGGAGTCTTCTACACCAAGGAAATAAAATGGAAGGATATTCCTTGTATTTTCTCAAAGACGGCATTGAGTTCGGCCGTGATCTTGATGCTAGTGGGTGCAGCTGTCGCGTTCGCTTCCGTGATCAGTCTGAAAGGCTTGCCCCAGATGGCATCGGGGATTGTTTTGAGAATAACGGAAGATCCTAATCTAATGTTCTTGGTTGTTAATTTATTGCTGCTAGGTGTTGGAATGATAGTCGATGCTGGGCCGGCAATTCTGATGCTTGCTCCCATACTGGCTCCTGTGATGACAGGGCTAGGTGTTGATCCAATTCACTTTGCCGTAGTGATGAGTATCAACATGATCATTGGCCTTATTACGCCGCCGATGGGGTTGGTGCTTTTTGTTGTAAGCGGGATTAGTCGCGAGAAGATTGAAGTTATTGCAAAAGAAATGATGCCTTTGTTTTTTGCTGAACTGGCGGTTCTTTTCCTTATCACCTATGTGCCAGATCTAGTTTTATTCTTGCCGCGCGTGATGGGGTATGTCAAATAATTAATAAATAATGTTGAATAATAATTAGAGAAGGAGAAGTGAAATGATGGTTAAAATCAAGGTGAGTAATATAACAAGGATTGTACTTGCCGTTGTGACGGCATTGGGATTATGTGTGCCGGCCAGCGCTGCTACTGAGCTAAATCTGGCTGTGCTGGCGGGAATTTCAGACGAAGACTACGATGGTGCACAAGTTTTTAAGAATTACGTTGAGACTGTCTCGAGTGGCAGTATTTCGGTGAAGCTGTTTCCTGGCGCACAGCTATGTGGTTCAGCGGCTGAGTGTTTCGAGCTAATGAAGGCTGGCGTGGTGGATGTGTTCAATGGAACAGCTGGCATGGCGTCGGTAATCTATCCGCCGATCCAGGCGTTAGACATTCCTTACCTTTTTAACTCTGATCGTGTCGTGAAGGAAGTACTGCAAGGACCACTTGAGCAGGACATACGTGAGCGCATGCTAAAAGCAAGCAAAAACCAGGTCATGCTGATGTCGATTGGTCAGACTGGCGGCTGGCGCGGCATCCTGACAAAGACCAGGCCGGTCAAAAGTCCTACGGATATGAAAGGGATGAAGATCCGAACGATCGAGTCGCCAATCCAGCAGACCTTGGTGCGCAGTATGGGCGCTTCACCCACACCTTTACCTTGGTCTGAAGTCTATACGGCCGCCACAACCGGCGTGATCGAGGGATCGCTTAACTCCATCAGTGATGTGACCTCCGGCAAACTGAATGAGTCGATGAAATTCCTGACGCTGGATCGCAATGCATACATGACTAATATGTGGTTTATTGGTAATGCTAAATTTCAGAAGCTCTCTGAGGCGGAGAAACAGATCGTGTTGGATGGCTCTCGTATATTTGCAGATGTTACCTTTGGGGTGCAACCTTGGAAGGAGCTAAAAGCTTATGAGGAATTCCGTAAATCTGGGGGCAAGATCTACATCCCTACTCCCAATGAATCTGCAAAATTTCATGCACTGGCCAAACCAATACGTGACTGGTATCTTGGTCAGTATGGTAATGAAGGTAAATCTTTCTTGTCATCGATTGAAAAGTCCATTGAGTTGGCTAGCAAGAAAATTTCTGATGCAAACTCCTTGGTAATGAAAATGAAGTAAATCAAGCCCGATTTTTTTGATGGTGTGAAACCAGGGCTGGTGTTTATTTTCTATTCCAAATTTACAAGTGATATTGTAGCTGGCCAGATTTTCATTATATCTGGCCATTTGTTTTTTGTTCGCCGTGCTTTGAGTGATTGCTGTTTGATTGACGTTAAAGCATTCTATGCAATAGAAATTTTACCGCCATGGTTAAAAATGTAGTTATTCACAATCGACTACATTTTGGTTGTTTGCATAATAATTCATACCATATATTTGTGCGCAGCAACAAACCCCTTACGAAGGAGCTGTGACATATGAAGGCATCATCCCTAGTTAGTCCGCTGGTCATTGATTTATCCCAACTGCGCATGAGCGATGTTCACCGGGTGGGCGGCAAGAACGCCTCGCTCGGCGAATTGATCTCGCAACTCTCCGCCAAGGGGGTACGCGTGCCGGGTGGCTTTGCCACCACGGCCGAGGCCTGGCACCAGTTTCTGTCGCATCTGGATTTGGCGCAGCGTATTGACGATTTGCTGTCGGAGTTGGATGTCGACGACGTACATGCGCTGGCCGAAGTCGGCAAACAAATCCGCGACTGGATCATGCTGACGCCGCTGCCCGACGCGCTGGAGCAGGCGATTGTCGACAGCTATGCCGCGTTGGGCGAGGAGGTGACGGTGGCGGTGCGTTCGTCCGCCACCGCCGAAGATCTGCCCGATGCTTCGTTCGCCGGCCAGCAGGAGACCTATCTCAACATTCGCGGCGCGGCCAATGTGCTCGATGCCATCCGCAAGGTCTACGCCTCGCTCTACACTGACCGCGCCATTGCCTACCGCGTGCATCAGGGCTACGACCACAAGCTGGTGGCACTCTCGTGCACCATCCAGCGCATGGTGCGTTCCGACGTGGGCGCGGCCGGAGTGATGTTCACCATCGATACCGAAAGCGGTTTCGACCAGGTGGTGTTCGTGACTTCCTCGTATGGTCTGGGCGAATCGGTGGTGCAGGGGCTGGTCAACCCGGATGA
>NZ_JBVVOL010000062.1:0-3905 GCF_055810895.1 Formivibrio sp. oc-25
TTGCCCATCAGGGTATCGAGCAGGATGACGCGCGGCTTGGCTTCCTGGAGATTGCGTGCGGTATCGAAGGCATCGAGCACGGCTTCGAGGTCATTGCCATCGACGCGTTGTACATGCCAGCCGAAGGCGGCCCACTTGTCGGCGAGCGGCTCGAAACCGAGGATCTTGGTGGAAGGACCATCGGCCTGCTGGTTGTTGATATCAACGGTACAGATCAGGTTGGACAGGCCATGGTGCGCAGCCGACATGGCGGCTTCCCAGGTGGAGCCTTCATCGAGTTCGCCATCGGACATCGAGTTGTAAACGAAGGCGGGGTTTTTCTTCTGGCGCAGGCCCAGAGCCATGCCCACGGCGATGATGAGGCCCTGGCCGAGCGAACCGCCGGAGATTTCCATGCCGGGAGTGTAGGTCGCCATGCCGGACATGGGCAGGCGGCTATCGTCGGAACCGTAGGTTTCCAGTTCATCTTCGGGGATGATGCCGGCTTCGATCAGCGCGGCGTAGTGGGCAATGGCGTAGTGGCCATGCGAGAGCAGGAATCGGTCGCGGCCTTCCCATTCCGGTTCATCTGGCTTGTACGTCATGGCATGGCCGTAAGCGACGGCCAACATGTCGGCAATACCCAATGCCTGTCCGATGTAACCCTGGCCCTGCACTTCACCCATGCGCAGCGCATAGCGGCGGATGCGGTAAGCGCGTTCGGCAAGGTGGGCGACTAGTGCACCTTTTCCTGATGTATTCACGCAATTCTCCTCGTGCTGGTCTTGTTTGAACTCGTATCAGACCGGCCTTGGTTGTAACGCCGCCTGGATGATATTCATCGCTGCGGTCCGGTGTCGGAGCAATCATGTAGTTGTTGCTCTGCGAGTACGGAAAATATTATTCGCTTGTGTTTTTCGGCTCAAACGAATAAAAAGTAGCAATTGGTGAATTGTTTTCATGTGAATAATTACGATGAATCGCATCCCCCTCAAGGCAATTCAAGCGTTTGAAGCTGCTGCCAGATTGTCATCGTTTGCGCTGGCGGCTGAAGAGCTGTTTCTGACGCCTTCGGCGATCAGCCATCAAGTGAAGTTTTTGGAAGAGGCGATAGGTATTCGGCTGTTTCACCGCGTGCATCGCGCGGTGGTCCTGACCGATTCGGGCAGGCGTTATGCCGAGGAAATCAGTGCCGCATTTGCGGCGATCGATACGGCTACGCGGCAGGTGGGACGAGCGGAAAAAAGCGATATCCTGACCGTGCATTCGACTCCCAGTATCGCTGCCCAATGGCTGATGCCGCGTCTGGCGCGCTTTTCCGCGCTTTATCCGGATATCGATGTGCGCCTGCATGCATCGCCGGTTACGGCGGACCTGAGCACAGGCTCGGTGGATATCGATATCCGTTACAGCATGCGCAAGCTGCAACCTGCCGGCACGATGGTGTTGCCGTTTCCGCAGGAAACCATTGTGCCGTTGTGTTCCCAGGAATTGGCCAATGGCCCGAACCCGATCCGTCAGCCCGAGGATCTTTGCCACCATACGCTGATTCACAGCGAGTTAAGTCTGGTCGGCTGGCGCGATTGGTTGCGGCTGCATCGCAAGGTCAAACTGGATATTGCGCGCGGACCGCGTTTCGATCGCTCGTTCATGGCTATCAACGCTGCCGTTGACGGTCTTGGCGTCTGTCTGGAAAGTCTGTTGCTGGTGCAGCGTGAACTGGACAGTGGCCGTCTGGTGGCGCCACTGGGAACGGATGGACTGAAAGTGCAGGGCTATTCGCTCAATTTTCTGAAGTCGCGCGCGGAATTGCCCAAGATCCGCTGCTTTCAGGATTGGCTGTTTGAAGAGCTGACCAAATAGCGATTGCCGGGTGTTCAGGCCTCCTGGCAGACATCAACCCAGTTGCCGTCAACCAGTTCCAGCATGTGTTGCGGGGTGAGCCGTACCGCACTGTGAATGGCGCCGGCGGCTGGCAGCACCTCATCAAAATATTGCAGGGAAACATCCAGGTAGACCGGCAGATCGGTGGCCAGACCGAACGGGCAGACTCCGCCAACCGGATGGCCAGTCAGCGCTTCGACCTCATCGGCCGGTAGCATGCGGCCTTTGCCAAAGGTCTGCTTGAACTTGCGATTATCAATGCGTGCATCGCCACGCGCGACCACCAGCACGACTTTTTCCGGCAGGCGAAACGCCAGTGTTTTGGCAATACGCCCCGGTTCTACCCCATGCGCTTCGGCAGCGAGTTCGACAGTGGCCGTGCTGGTTTCCAGTTCAATGATCGGAATGTTGATGCCTTTGCGTTCAAAAAACTGGCGTACGGATACAAGGCTCATGATTGTGGGTGCTGTGGATGGGAATAGTCCGCAATCGTCGCGTTGCCTCCTGTTGGCGTCAAGAGGTAATGGGTGAGTATCCACGATTCGTGATGATTATGCGCTTGCCCATTGCCGGATCAATGGGCAAGGTATCAGATGATGTTTTGCAGGGAGTAAAAGATGAAATACATCGAATTGCCTTCAGGGGAAAAGGTGCCTGCGCTAGGGCAGGGTACCTGGTTCATCGGTGACAGTGCGGCAACGCGTTCGGAAGAAATTGCTACGCTGCGCGAAGGTATCGAGCGAGGCATATCCTTGATCGATACGGCAGAAATGTATGGTGAAGGGGCTTCGGAGCGCTTGGTCGGTGAGGCGATCAATGGCCTGCGCGACAAGGTTTTTCTGGTCAGCAAGGTCTATCCGCACAATGCCTCGGCCACGGGGGCCATAGCTGCCTGCGAGCGCAGCCTGCAGCGTCTGGGTACGGATCATCTGGATTTGTATCTGTTGCACTGGCGTGGGCGTATTCCGTTTGAGGAAACCCTGGAAGCCTTCATGCGACTGAAGGATGCAGGCAAGATCCGCCATTTCGGAGTGAGCAATCTCGATCTGGCAGACATGCAGGAATTTTGTGCTGCGCCAGGCGGATCACTGACCACCACCAATCAGTTGCTGTATAACCTGACCCGGCGCGGTATCGAATGGGATCTGTTGCCATGGTGCCGTCAGCACCGGATTCCGGTGATGGCCTATTCCCCGATTGAACAAGCACGGTTGCTGCGCCACCCTGCACTGGCGAGGTTGGCACAGCAGGCAGGCATGTCGGCGGCACAACTGGCATTGGGCTGGTTGCTGGCGCAAGACAATATCATCGCGATTCCCAAGAGCGGCCAACGCAAGCATATGCGCGAGAATGCTGCGGTGTTCGAGTATCCATTGAGCTCGCAGATCCTGGCTGAACTGGATCACCTGTTCCCGCCACCGGATGGCTGGAGCCCGCTGGAAATGCTGTAGCCAAGGCCATAGAGCAGTTTGACCGGATGTTCATTCGTCCGGTTTTTTTTCTGAATTGTTGGTGTGCTGGATGTGCTCACGCAGGATATTTTTCCCGCGCCGATAAAGCCAGGTTCCAAGCAGTGCGGCGGCGCCGTTGAAAAAAAGCGCCATGATCAGGCTGTTGGTTGCGGCACGTGAAGTCGGGCCAAGTGTGCCGATAAGGAAAATTGCCGCGAGGCCAAGTCCAACTATGCAGGCATAGCCAATCAGCAGGATTCCTCCAAACAGATAAAGATAGCCGCGGGTTGATGTACGCATGAGGTTTCCAGTTCAGCCGCGATTATAGAGGCATCCTGTGTCGCAACCAAACGGGCCGATATGGAATTCGGCAGAAGCGGGGCAAGTCAGTTCAAGAAAAAAGGCAGCGTCCGCCTTGCGGACACTGCCTCGATGGGTTTGGTAATGCTTTGATCAAGACTTGAGCGCGACGAGGACTTCTTCGAGCATCTTCTTGGCATCGCCAAACAGCATACGGTTGTTGTCCTTGTAGAACAGCGGGTTGTCCACGCCAGCGTAACCGGAGGCCATCGAGCGCTTCATCACGATCGA
>NZ_JBVVOL010000063.1:0-3282 GCF_055810895.1 Formivibrio sp. oc-25
CACGGTCCGCTATCATCAGGCCCGATCAATATTCTGCAGATAGGCGAAGGCAACTTCCTGCGCGGCTTCGTGGACTGGATGATTGATGTGGCCAATGCGCAAGGCAAGTTCAATGGCAACGTAGCGGTAGCCCAGCCGCTGGCACGCGGCCTGGCCGACAAGCTCAACGAACAGGGCGGCGTGTACACCGTGCTGCTGCGCGGTATCGAAAACGGCCAGACGGTCGAGAACCGCCGTGTGGTGACCTGTATCCAGGAAGGCATCAACCCGCACGCCAACTGGGCACGCATGCTCGAATTGGCGACTTCCACCGACCTGCGCTTTGTTGTCTCCAACACCACCGAAGCCGGCATTGCCGATCTGGAAGAAGCCTATGTGGCTGGCCAGATCCCGCAAAGCTTCCCGGCGCAGATGGCGGCCTTGCTGGTGGCACGTTATCAGGCACTCGGTGGCGCTGCTGCGCCTGGCCTGGTGTTCCTGCCGTGCGAACTGATTGAAGCCAACGGCAGCAAGCTCAAGAGCATCGTGCTGCAGCATGCCCAACGCTGGAACCTGGATGCCGGCTTTGCCGCCTGGGTGGAAAGCGCCAACGTCTTCTGCAACACCCTGGTCGACCGCATTGTGCCGGGCTACCCCGGCGCCGAAGCCGAGGCACTGTTTGCCAAGTTTGGCTACAGCGACACCCTGACCGTGGCCGCCGAGCCGTTCCACCTGTGGGTGATCGAAGGCCCGCAAGCCATCGCTGAAGAATTCCCGCTGCACAAGGCCGGTCTGAACGTAATCTGGACCGACGACATGCAACCGTACCGCACGCGCAAGGTGCGCATCCTGAACGGTGCCCACACCGCCAGCGCACTGGCTTCCTACTGTGCCGGCCTCGATACCGTGACCGAAATGATCGAAGACCCGGTCGTGTCGCGTTACCTCAACCAGGTCATGTTCAGCGACATCGTACCGTTCGTGCAATTGCCGGATGCCGAGCGCAACAGTTATGCCGCCTCGATCATGGAACGCTTTGGCAACACCTTCATCCGTCACGAACTGATCTCGATCGCACTCAATTCCGTTTCCAAGTGGAAAGTGCGTGTCTTGCCGACGGTGAAGGATTACGCCAAGGCCAACGGTAAAGCACCGGCCAACCTCGCCTTCTCGTTGGCGGCCTTGCTGCACTTCTATCATGGCAAGATGGACGCCAGCGGGGAATTTGTCGGCACGCGCAACGGTCAAAGCTATCCGATCAAGGACGATGCCGTCGCGATTGCCGCACTGGATGCTGCTTGGCAAAGCTTTGATGTGGCTAACGCGCAAGCCATGGTCAAGACGATTCTGGCCGATGCCCGCCTGTGGGGTGAAGACCTGAACCAGGTGGCTGATCTGGCCGAGCAGGTGGCAATCCGTCTGGCCCGCATCGAAACCGTTGGCGTGAAGGCCGCGATGGCGGAATTGCTTAACGCATAAGACTGTATCACCCTCTCTCCCGGCCTCTCTCCCGCCAGCGGGAGAGAGGAGAACAATAGCCCCTCGTTCACCGAGGTGGCTGATATTGAATAGCCCCTCGCCCGCGTGCGGGAGAGGGGTTGGGGAGAGGGAGCAACCCAGCAACACACCAAGGACACCCATCATGGCCCAATCTCCTGACTACATCCGCCTGCATGCGAACGACGATGTCGTGATTGCCTGCAAGCAACTGCTGCCGGGCCACAAGCTGGAAGCAGAGAACCTGACCGTGAAGGAAATGATTCCGCCCGGTCACAAGATAGCCACCCATGCGATTGCCGAAGGCGAAGCGGTACGCCGTTACAACCAGGTCATCGGCTTTGCCAAGCGCGCGATCGAAGCCGGCCAGCACATTCACACCCAGAACCTGGGCGTGGGTGGCGAGTTCGAGCGCGACTATGCCTTCTGCCAGGCCAAGAAAGATCCGGAACCGGTCGCCCATCCGGCCACGTTTCAGGGTTTTGTGCGCGCCAACGGCAAGGTCGGCACCCGCAACTATGTGGCGGTGATCGCCTCGGTCAACTGCTCGGCCACCGTGGTGCGCCGCATTGCCGAACATTTCAATCGCAGCGACATCCTGCAAACCCAATACCCCAACATCGACGGCATCGTACCGATCGTTCACAACACCGGTTGCGGCATGAACGGTAATGGTCTGGACATGGTGCTGCTACGCCGCACCATCCACGGCTTTGCCACCCACCCGAACTTTGCCGGCGTACTGCTGGTCGGTCTCGGTTGTGAATTGAACCAGGTCGGCCCGATGATGGACGAGCTGGGTGGTCCGGGTAAATCGACGCTGAAGAGTCTGGTGATCCAGGATGCCGGCGGCACGACCAACGCGATCAAGATGGGTATCGAAGCTGTAGCCGGCATGCTGCCGGCAGCCAATCAGGCCCAGCGTGAACCGGTGCCGGTGAGCAAGCTCATCATCGGCCTGAACTGCGGCGGCTCGGATGGCTATTCCGGCATTACCGCCAACCCGGCACTGGGTGGCATGGTCGATATTCTGGTCGCGCATGGCGGTACCGCCATCCTGTCGGAAACGCCGGAAATCTACGGTGCTGAACACCTCTTGACCTGCCGTGCCGACACGCCGGAAATCGGCCAGAAGCTGGTCGACATCATCGACTGGTGGCGCGACTACACTGCGCGCAATGGCGGCGAGATGGACAACAACCCGTCGGTGGGCAACAAGGCCGGCGGCTTGACCACCATCTTGGAAAAGTCACTCGGTGCCGTGGCCAAGGGCGGCACTACCACCTTGAAGGCGGTGTACAACTTCGCCGAACCGGTCACCGCCAAGGGCTTTGTCTACATGGACACGCCGGGCTACGACCCGGTCTCGGCCACCGGCCAGGCGGCGGGCGGGGCGCAACTGATCTGTTTCACCACCGGTCGCGGCTCCGCGTTTGGCTGTGCCGGCGTGCCGACGATCAAGTTTGCCACCAACAACGCCCTGTGGGAGCGCCAGCGTGACGACATGGATGTGAACTGCGGCGACATCATCACCGGTGAAGAGACGATGGAGCAGTTGAGCCAGCGCATGTTCCAGGCGATCATCGACTATGCCTCGGGCAAGCGTGCGCGCAGTGAAGAGCTGGGCTATGGCCAGGACGAGTTCATCCCGTGGAAGGTCGGCGCCGTGATGTAAGTGCAGGCAGTTGCGAGAGGGTAGTACTGTTGTACACCTTCTCGCGGCTGGTTCATGAGGCGCACCAAGGAAAGCCAATCAGGCCAGGCTGAAAAGAAACAAAGCCCGCACCATCATGGTCGCGGGCTTTG
>NZ_JBVVOL010000064.1:0-3124 GCF_055810895.1 Formivibrio sp. oc-25
GTAATGGAGAACCGAGAATGTCACTGGTAATAGGGGTGCCTCGCGAAGTTTATGCCGGGGAGAAACGCGTCGCGACCGTTCCCGACGTTGTCGAGAAACTGATCAAGCTGGGTTTCAAGGTCACCGTGGAGTCCGGCGCTGGCGAATCCGCCAACTTCAGTGACGATGCCTACCGCGCTGCCGGGGCTGAAGTCATCGCCGATACCGCCCAGCTGTGGGCCGGTGCCGATATCCTCTTCAAGGTGCGCGGCCCGAATGCCGACGAAGTGGCGCTGCTGCGCGAAGGCGTGACGCTGATTTCCTTCATCTGGCCGGCGCAGAATCCGGAGCTGATGCAACAGCTCGCTGCCAAGAAAGTCACGGTCCTCGCCATCGATGCACTGCCGCGCCAGTTGAGCCGCGCGCAGAAGATGGATGCACTGACGTCGCAAGCCGGTGTGGCCGGTTATCGCGCCGTGATTGAAGCCGCCAATGCCTTCGGCCGCTTCTTCAACGGCCAGATCACTGCCGCCGGCAAGGTGCCGCCGGCCAAGGTCTTTATCGCCGGTGCCGGTGTGGCTGGCCTTGCCGCCATCGGTACGGCAGCGAACCTCGGCGCCATCGTGCGCGCCAACGATACCCGCGCCGAAGTGGCCGATCAGGTCAAATCGCTCGGCGGTGAGTTCGTCAAGGTTGATTACGAGGAAGAAGGCTCGGGCGGCGGCGGTTATGCCAAGGTCATGTCCGAAGGCTTCCAGCAGGCCCAGCGCGAGATGTATGCGCGCGAAGCCAAGACGGCCGACATCATCATCACCACCGCATTGATTCCGGGCAAACCGGCACCGAAGCTGATCACGGCCGAGATGGTGCAGAGCATGCGCCCGGGCAGTGTCATCGTCGACATGGCCGCCGAACAAGGCGGCAACTGTGAATTGACCGTACCGGGTGAAGCGGTAGTGCGTCATGGCGTGACCATCGTCGGTTATACCGATCTGGTCGGCCGTCTGGCCAAGCAATCCTCGACGCTGTATGCCACCAACCTGTTCCGCCTCTCCGAAGAGCTGTGCAAGACCAAGGATGGCGTGATCAACGTCAACATGGAAGACGACGCCATCCGTGGTCTCACCGTGATCAAGGACGGCGAAATCACCTGGCCGGCCCCGGCGCCCAAGCTTGCAACGCCTGCTGCGAAACCGGCGACGGCCGCCGCACCGGTGGTGAAGAAGGCCCACGGCCATGGCGAGCCGAGCGAACCGATGTCGGCCAAGAGCCTCGCCATCGTGTTCGGCGGTGGCGCACTGCTGTTCTGGCTGATCGGCGCCT
Organism: Formivibrio sp. oc-25; assembly: GCF_055810895.1. NCBI lineage: Bacteria > Pseudomonadati > Pseudomonadota > Betaproteobacteria > Neisseriales > Chitinibacteraceae > Formivibrio > Formivibrio sp. oc-25. The sequence goes on from NZ_JBVVOL010000064.1 coordinate 1,303, forward strand.
TTGCCCCGGCCGCCTTCCTCGGCCACTTCACCGTGTTCATCCTGGCCTGCTTTGTCGGCTACATGGTGGTGTGGAACGTGAAGCCGGCCTTGCATACGCCGCTGATGAGCGTGACCAACGCGGTGTCCTCGATCATCGCCATTGGTGCGCTGGTGCAGATCGCCCCGCCGCAAAGCGCCGATCTGTCGCGTCCGGATGACATCATCCGCTGGCTGGCCGTCATCGCGATCGTGCTCTCGACCATCAATATGTTCGGCGGTTTTGCGGTTACCCGTCGTATGTTGGAAATGTTCCGCAAATAACAAGAGCACCTGCTTCAGCAGGCGAGCGAGCCAAAGCAGGTGACAGGAGGCCGGCGCACAGGAACCGGAATGTACATGTAGTACATGAGGATTCCGAGCACCGCCCGACTGTCAGATGCAAAGGCGCAGCCGCCTGCAGGAACCGTTTTCAAGGGGATTTATAATATGTCTGCAAGTCTGGCTACCGTCTCCTATCTGGGAGCCACCATTCTCTTCATCCTGTGTCTGGGCGGTTTGTCCAACCAGGAAACCGCCCGTCGCGGCAACCTGTACGGCATCATCGGCATGACCATTGCCATGCTGGCCACCGTACTCGGTCCGCGCGTGGCCTCGCTCGGCCTGCCGTGGATTCTGGGTGCCACCGTTGTCGGCGGCGCAATTGGCCTGTACGCTGCCCGCGTGGTCAAGATGACCCAGATGCCGGAACTGGTTGCGCTGATGCACAGCCTGGTCGGTCTGGCTGCCTGCCTGGTGGGCTTTGCCAGCTACATCGACACCTCGATCGCCTTCACCGGTGCCGAGAAGGCCATCCATGAAATCGAGATCTATGTCGGCATCCTGATCGGTGCGGTCACCTTCTCGGGTTCGCTGATTGCCTTTGGCAAGCTCTCGGGCAAGATCGGTGGCAAGCCGGTGCTGCTGCCGGGCCGTCACCTGATTAACCTGGTCGGCCTGTTGGTCGTCATCTACTTCGGTCGCGAATTCCTGCATGCCGAAACCGTGGCTGCCGGCATGCTGCCGTTGACGGTGATGACCGTGATTTCGCTGCTGTTCGGTATCCACATGGTGATGGCCATCGGCGGTGCCGACATGCCGGTGGTCGTGTCGATGCTCAACAGCTACTCGGGCTGGGCGGCGGCCGCGACCGGCTTCATGCTCTCCAACGACCTGTTGATCGTGACCGGCGCGCTGGTGGGTTCAAGCGGCGCGATCCTGTCCTACATCATGTGCAACGCCATGAACCGCAACTTCCTCAGCGTGATTGCCGGTGGCTTTGGTTCCGACGGTGCCAAGCCTGCCCCGAAAGCGGAAGGCAGTGCCCAACCGGCTGGCGAAGTCACGGCGGTCCTGGCAGGTGAAACGGCCGAATTGCTGAGTGAAGCCAAGAACGTGATCATCGTGCCGGGTTACGGCATGGCGGTAGCACAAGCTCAGCACATTGTGTACGAGATCACCGAGCATCTGCGCGAGAAGGGCGTGAACGTGCGCTTTGGCATTCACCCGGTCGCGGGCCGCATGCCGGGACACATGAACGTGCTGCTGGCGGAAGCCAAGGTCCCGTACGACATCGTGTTCGAAATGGATGAGCTGAACGAAGACTTCCCGGATACCGATGTGGCGATGGTGATTGGTGCCAACGACATCGTGAACCCGGCCGCGCAGGAAGATCCGAGCAGCCCGATCGCCGGCATGCCGGTGCTGGAAGTATGGAAGGCCAAGACCTCGATCGTGATGAAGCGCTCGATGGCCTCCGGTTACGCTGGCGTGGACAACCCGCTGTTCTACAAGGACAACAACCG
>NZ_JBVVOL010000065.1:0-3021 GCF_055810895.1 Formivibrio sp. oc-25
TTGGGTTGCTCGAATTATCTCAGCCTATGCCAGGCCGCGTTTTGATTGGGGTCGTGCCTTTTTCACCACCCTGTTAACCGATTCCCTGGACATCGCTCTAGCAAAAAATCGAATTAGACCTCAACAATTCCCGCACGAAACCCCTCGCTGAGTACTTCCCGGAAATTTCCGGCGTACTTCCCGGAAGTTTCCGGGATTCGTTCCAGGGGAATATCCGTATCGCACACATCCCGGGGGAATCCGGGATAAATCCCGGAAGTTTCCGGCGTATTTCCCGAGAGTTTCCGGGATTCGTTCCAAGGAAATATCCGTATCGCGCATATCCCGGGGAAATACGGGATGGATCCCGGAAATTTCCGGCGTATTTCCCGGAAGTTTCCGGGATTCGTTCCGGGAGAATATCCGTACCGCACACATCCCGGGGAAATACGGGATGGATCCCGGAAATTTCCGGCGTATTTCCCGGAAGTTTCCGGGATTCGTTCCGGGAGAATATCCGTACCGCACACATCCCGGGGAAATACGGGATGGATCCCGGAAATTTCCGGCGTATTTCCCGGAAGTTTCCGGGATTCGTTCCGGGAGAATATCCGTACCGCACACATCCCGGGAAAATCCGGGATAGATCCCGGAAGAACCCGGGAAGTTTCCCGAGTGAATCCCGGATATATCCGGCGCGGGATACGTCTCGGTCAATATCTTGGTGATGATCGGGAGGCATCCCGACTTGATTCGGAACACAGGAAACGGGTCATGGATGGGAAACATTGAATGTTTTGCTACCCGCAGGAAAAGTGAAGGTTGCCAGGTAAGGGTTAACCAGTTGCTGCTTCCTCCACCCGCCATTTCCCGTACCCCCACCCAATCCAGCCATCATGGATAAAGGATGGTCTGCGACTCAACATCAGTGGTCAAACTGTAGCCCCTGCCTCCGCGCGTTGATCGCACCCCTACCTCCGGTCATGCTGACCATGGTGGCGTTGTCCAAAGATCTGCCTCAGAACAAAGCGTCGGCCTGCGGTGGTGCAGGTCTGCGCGGTGCCGGGGTAGCTTGCAGATATTTGGCGGGATAGTTGTGCAGGAAGGTTCGTGCCAACTCGGTCTGGCTGCAATTCAGCCAGGCATCATAGTCAGACGCCGGCACGATCACGAGATTGCGCTTTTCATCGCCCGGTTTGTGCATCCGTTTCATTACGGGATGGTCATCGGCATGGATGGTGATCTGGGTAAAGGAATCACTCAGACCACCCTCTTCTTCCTGCTAACTGCGCCACAGACCCGCCACGGCGAACGGTTCGTCATGGATCAGGCTGATCCGATAGCGTTCGGCTTTACCGGATTCGTAGCAAGGTTCAAAGAAACCCAGCATCGGCACCAGACAAAGCTGGCCATGCTGCCAGGCTTGGCGGTAGCTTTTCAACTGCCCCAGCGTTTCTGCTCTGGCATTCATCGTGCTGTAGCGTGGACCCGGCGGCAGCTTGTTTGGGCAGGAAGCCATAGTTGGCCAGCACAGCAACACGCGATTGTTCATGACCGACGATGATTGGGGCTGCATAGTCCTGCCACACCTCGCCCGCCCACTCGTCATCGGGTGGGAGTACCTTGAAGAAATCCTGCAGCACCTGTTTCGGGACGGGGATGTAATTGACGCACATCGTGAACCGGAAGCATTGACTGATGCTTTCAGGATACCGCGACCGATGAATTTCCGCTGCTTCGCATGCGCTGCAAAATCAGGCAGCACGGACAAGCCATTTGCAATCAACAGGATGCCAACACTATGCCCATCGTTATCCACAGAAATTGTGGATGAGACCGATGTGCCAGCCGCTCAGCCGACCAACACCACTGGATAGCCAGGGGAAGATACTCTCGCGAATTGTCCGATAAATTTTTTGGATACTGTGATAGTGGAATATCGGTTGAGCAACGTTTTTTTGGCGTCAACACACACTCATCAAGCAGGCAGGCAAGAGGCAGCGTGCCCCTTGCTGCCGGATGCAGTTATTGCTTCACTGCGTCTTTCAGTGCTTTGGCGGGCGTAAATTTGGGAGCACGCTTGGCTGCGATCGTGATCGTCTCGCCCGTGGCTGGATTGCGCCCAGTACGTTCTGCCGTTTCCTTTACGGCGAACTTGCCTAAACTTGGCAAGGTCACTTCGCCGCCTGCAGCCAGCGACTCCGTGATCACGAAATTCAAGGCCTCCAGGAAAGCACTGACATCCGCTTTGCTTACCGTCCGTTCATGGTTCAGCGCCATGTTTTTTTGCAGAATTTCAATCAACTCGGTTTTAGTCATGGCGGTTCCTGCCCAAAGATGAAGAGCGGACAGCATACCGGGCCAGCTCGAGTCAGTCGAGACGGCCCGGCGGCCATGTGAATCAGGCGTTGTCGTTCTTTATTGCTTAGCCAGGTAATTCGAAGTTTCCACCACCGTATCCGGATTCAACGAAATGGTCTCGATCCCCTGTTCCATCAGCCATTGCGCCAGGTCCGGGTGATCCGACGGTCCTTGTCCGCAGATCCCCACGTACTTGCCCTCCTTGCGGCACGCTGCAATCGCCAGGCTCAGCATCGCTTTCACCGCGTCGTTGCGCTCGTCGAATGAGGCCGCAATCGAGCCGCCCGAATCCCGGTCAATCCCGAGCGTGAGCTGGGTCATGTCGTTCGAGCCGATCGAGAAACCGTCGAAGTGCTCCAGGAAGCGCTCGGCCAGCACGGCGTTCGAGGGCAACTCGCACATCATGATCACGCGCAGGCCATTGTCGCCGCGCTTGAGGCCGTTGGCGGCCAGCAAGTCGATCACGGCGCTGGCTTCACTCACGGTGCGCACAAACGGGATCATGATCTCGACATTGGTCAGCCCCATCACGTCACGCACCTGGTGGATGGCGCGGCATTCCAGTTCGAAACAATCCCGAAATGAGGCATCGATATAACGTGCAGCACCGCGGAAGCCGATCATCGGGTTCTCTTCATGCGGTTCGTACGCGTTGCCACCCAGCAGGTTGGCGTATTCGTT
>NZ_JBVVOL010000066.1:0-2944 GCF_055810895.1 Formivibrio sp. oc-25
CTGAGGTAGCCAGAGGATGGTTTGTGGGAAGAAGGTCATGATGAGCAGGGCGATGAGCAGCAGGATCAGGAACGGTACCGACTCGCGGATCATGCCCTTGAGCGAGGTTCCTGTCAGCGCATTGATCACGAACAGCAGCATGCCAAACGGCGGGGTCACCAGGCCGATCATCATGTTGACCACTACCACCACGCCAAAGTGCACCAGATCCACTCCGAGCAGCTTGGCCGCCGGAATCAGCAATGGAACCAATACCAGCAGCATGGTCGAGGTATCCAGGAAACATCCGAGTACCAAAAAGATCAGGTTGGCCAGCAACAGGAATTCCAGCTTGCTGAACTCATGCGCCATGAACCAGTTGGCCACCAGATCCGGAATCTGCTCGGCGGCAATGGCGTAGTTCATGATGAAGGCACTGGCCACGATCAGGGTAACCGAGGCACTCTGGCGCAATGATTCCTGCAACACGTGCCACATGCGCTGCCAGCTCAGGCTGCGGTAGTAGATCGTCAGGATGATCGCATGCATGGCCGCCACCGCGGCCGCTTCGGTCGGGGTGAACACCCCGGTGTAGATCCCGCCCAGCAACACAATCGGCAAGGTCAGCGGCAGGAAGCCTTGTGCCACGATGCGCGGCACATCGGCCAGTTTCGGGCGTTCCTCGCGCGGGAAGTCATGGATGCGCGCCAGGATATAGACACCGATCATCAGCGAGATCGCCATCATGAACCCCGGGATCACCCCGGCCAGGAACAGTGCGCCAACCGAAGAACCGGAAACCAGTGCATAGATGACCAGCGGGATCGACGGCGGAATGATCGGACCGATGGTCGAGGAACAGGCCGTGATGGCACCGGCGAATTCCGGCGTGAAGCGCTTCTTGTCGGTCATCATGCGGATCGACACCAGGCCGGGGCCGGCCGCATCGGCAATGGCGCTGCCGCTCATGCCGGAGAAGATCACGCTGACGATGATGTTGACATAGGCCAGCCCGCCGCGGAAATGCCCGACCAGGGCAATGGCCATGGCAAACAGTTTTTCGCTGATGGCGCCGGCATTCATGATGCTGGCGGCCAGGATGAACAAAGGCACGGCCAGCAGCACATAGCTGTTGTAGAGGCCATTGAGCACTTGCTCGGCCATCAGGCCCACGTCCTGGCCCTTGGCAATCAGATAGGCAATGCCGCCGGCGAGCATGCCAAACGAAATGGGCGCGCGCAGCAACATGGTGCCGCCCATGATAACCAGCATAAGGATGAGGGGGGTGCTCATTCTACGGACTCCGCATTATGGGGATCATGGGGGACAATGCCGACTTCGCGCGGCCAGCCTGCACCGCACAGGGTGACCAGCTTGCGTATGTAAAACAGGCCGATCGACAACAGGAACAGCACAAAGGCGGCATATACCACGCCGAATGGAACGCCGAGTACCGGCGTGTCTTCGCGCAGCATGAAGCTGACATAGCTCCAGGAGGCGGGAATCGCCCACAGGAACAGGCCGCCGATGATGAGCGAATACAGGATCGAGAACGCACGCTTGCCTTGGGGCGGCAGGTGTTCGTAGATGATATCGAGCATGACGTGGTCCTTTTCCTTGAGCAGGAAAGCACCGGCCCAGAACATGCTGAATACATACAGGATCACAATCAGTTCATCACTCCAGGTCAGCGGCTTGTTGAACACAAAGCGCAAGACCACCTGCAGGATGAAGGTGAGAAACAGCACACCGTAGCTGAGCGTACCGATGAAATCGGCGCTCTTCTTCAAAAATCGGAACATGATGACCTCGGGACGGAACGGTCAGGCAATGTCGGGATCTGGCAGACAGCCCTCGCGGGCCGTCTGTCTCTGGATACCAATACGGGCAGGCGCAGCCGCCTGCAGACTACTTACTTGACGGCATTGATGCGCTCGAGCAAACCCTTCGGCCAGATCTTGGCGTAGTCGGACTGCTGGTACTTGTCCTGCACCGCCTTGCGGAAAGCCGCCACATCCGGCACCACCACCTTCAGGCCATCTTTCTTGAACTGCTCAACATCATCGGCCTCATCCTTGAGCCGGTTCACGTTGTTGTACTGCGCTGCTGCCTGGGCCGCTGCCTTGATCTTTTTCTGCTGATCCGGCGTGAACTTGTTGAAAGTCTTGGTGGCGTAGGACAGGAAGATGCCATCGACCAGGTGGCTGGTCATGACGATCTGCTTGCTCACTTCGTAGAACTTGGCCGCGCGTGCGCTTGGCAGCGGGTTGTCCTGACCATCGATCGTGCCGGTCTTGAGCGCCAGATAGACTTCACCGAAGGCCAGTGGCGTCGGCGTAGCACCGAGGGCTTCGCCCAGGAACAGCCATTCCTTGGAAGCCGGCATGCGCAGCTTGATGCCCTTCATGTCGGCCGGGGTCTTGATGTCCTTGGTATCGCGCAGCATCACCTGGCGTGTACCCAGATAGGCAGTCGCCAGCGGGGTGACTTCCATCTTGTCGATCACCAGCTTGAACATCTCGTCGCCGATCGGGCCGTTGAACACCTTCTGCTGGTGATCGGGATCGCGAATGATGTAGCCAGCGGTGAAGATCGAGAATTCCGGCACGATCTTGGAGATGTCCTGGGCCGAAATGGCAGACATTTCCAGATTGCCGCGTGCCATGGCGGTCGGCTCGGTGCCTTGTTTGAACAGTGCGGCGTTGAGGTGGATCTGTACGTCGAATTCGCCCGGTGCGGATTTCTCGAGTTCATCCTTGAACACAGTCCACATCTTGGCGTGCCAGTCGGCCGGCACGGCCGGGGTGGAAATGCGGATCACCTGCTTGGCCAGCGCTGCCGGCGAAGCCAGGGCCATCCCGAGCGCCATCGCTACCGATACACCACCCAGACCCGCTACCTTGAATACCTGCTGCATTCCTCTCTTCATCTCAACTTCTCCTTCTCCACTTCGCGTTGGACAGGG
>NZ_JBVVOL010000067.1:0-2942 GCF_055810895.1 Formivibrio sp. oc-25
TCCATTCTCGGGCAGAACTCATACTGCTCGCCACGACCCTTCTGGAAGATCTCCTTCAGGTTGTCTGCTTCCATGCGTGCGGTGAACGGCAGGTTGCCGATCTCGAAATACACAAACACTTCGTGGCCCATGTGTTCCACGATCCGCATCTTGCCGATGACGCTGGTCTGCGCATTGGGCAGGGTTTCGCGCGAGCCGATGTGTTCCGGACGAATGCCGAACTTCACCTTCTTGCCCACGAAACCGCGTACCTTCTCGGCCTTCTGCGCCGGCAGCGGCAGCTTCTGGCCACCCAGCAGCACAGCCAGGCCACTTCCGTCTTCAATCAGTTCCGCATCCTGGATGTTCATTTCCGGCGAACCGATAAAGCTGGCAACAAAGGTGTTGGCCGGCTTGGCGTACAGCACGGTCGGCTTGTCCACCTGCATGATGCGCCCTTCCTTCATCACGCAGATGCGCTCGCCCATGGTCATCGCTTCCACCTGGTCGTGCGTGACGTAGATCACGGTCGAGGGTACGCCACGCGACTTCAGATCCTTGTGCAATTCGGTAATGCGTACGCGCATCGAGGCACGCAGCTTGGCATCGAGGTTGGACAGCGGTTCGTCGAACAGGAACACTTCCGGGTGCTTCACGATGGCACGACCCACCGCTACACGCTGGGCCTGGCCGCCGGAGAGCTGACGTGGCAGGCGTTCCAGCAGCGCTTCGATTTCCAGCGTCTTGGCCGCTGCGGTCACACGCGACATGATTTCGTCCTTGGCAACCTTGGCCAGCTTCAGGCCAAAAGCGAGGTTGTCGAAGATCTTCATGTGCGGGTAGAGCGCGTAGTTCTGGAACACCATGGCGATGCCGCGCTGTTTCGGTTCCAGGTTGTTCACCACCGTGCCGCCGATCACGATCTCGCCGCCGGTAATGGTTTCCAGACCGGCCACCATGCGCAGCAGCGTGGACTTGGCACAGCCGGACGGGCCGACCAGCACCATGAATTCGCCGTCCTTGATCTCCAGTTCGATGCCATGCACCGCCTTGAATCCGTTCGGGTAGGTTTTCTCGACCTTGCGAAGACTTACGTTTGCCATCTTTCGAATCCTCTAACTCTTGAATGTCTTTGAGTGTCTGTCTGGCCGGATGCCATCCAGGCATCCGGCACACAATCCAATTAACCCTTGATGCCGGAACTGGCGATACCCTGCACGAAGTAGCGCTGCGCCGAGAAGAACACGATCATCGACGGCAACAACGCCACCACCGACATCGCGATCACCTGCGACCATTCCACCAGTTCGGTCGCGCTCACCGTCATGCGCAAGGCCAGCGAGATCGGGTACTTCGATACGCTCGAGATGTAGATCAAGGGCTGCATGAAGTCGTTCATCGACCAGATGAACTGGAACACCACCACCGAGATGATCGCCGGCTTCAGCAGCGGGATCAGGATGTACCACAGCACCTGCAGCGAATTACAACCATCGATCTGCGCGGCTTCTTCCATGTCCTGCGGAATGCCGCGCAGGAACTGGATCAGCATGAAGGTGAAGAACACTTCAATCCCGAAACCAGCCGGGACGATCATCGGCAGGTAGGTGTCGAGCCAGCCAAACTTCTGGAACATCAGGTAGGACGGCACCAGCAGCACGATCTTGGGCAGCATCAGCGAGCCGATCAGGATCGCGAACAGGGTCTTCTTGCCCCAGAAGTCAAAGCGGGCAAAGGCATATCCCACAATGATCGCCGAGACCACCGTGGCGATAATGCGCGGGATCACCATGCCGAACGAGTTCATGAAATACGTCGCGAACGTGTATTCGGTCGAGGTCTTCCAGCCCTGCACGAACGAGTCAAAGTTGAAGTGGCTCGGGATAAAACCGATTTCGGTAAAGATCTCGGCATTGGTCTTGAACGCCGCTCCAAACAGCCACAACAGCGGGTAGATCATCACGATGCCGACAATCGTCAGCACGATGTAGCGGATCGCCGCGGCAATCTTCTCGCGCTGCTGCGTCTTCAGGATCTCGGCGCTAGTCATTACGGTATCTGTTGCCATCTCTGCTTACTTCCTCTTGTCACCTGAATAGAACACCCAGTACTTCTGCGACCAGAATGCAATCGCGGTCAGCACCGATACCGTTGTGAACAGAATCCACGCCAGCGCACTGCCGTAACCCATCGCCATGTTCTTGAAGCTTTCTTCATAGATGTACAGCGACAGCAGGTAGGTCGAGTGCAGCGGGCCGCCACCGGTAATCACGTACGGCGCATTGAACTCCTGCGAGGCGTTCACCATCTGCATGATGAAGTTGAAGAAAATCACCGGTGTGATCAGCGGAATGGTCACTTTCAGGAACATCTGCATCTTGGAGGCGCCATCGATCGAGGCGGCTTCATACAGCGATTGCGGCACGTTCTGCAGTGCAGCCAGGAAGATCACCATGGCCGAACCAAATTGCCAGGCATTCAGCAAGATGATGGTCCAGATCGCATAGTTCTCGTCGGCAAACCACGGAATCGCCGAAAAGCCCAGCTTGGTCAGCAGGATGTTCACCAGGCCCTGCTCGGCAAACACGAAGCGCCACAACACCGCCACCGCAATCGAGCCACCCAGCACGGACGGCAGGTAGAACGCGGTGCGGAAGAAGTTGATGCCACGCAATTTGAAGTTGAGGATGTGCGCCACAAACAGGGCAATCGCCAGACGCACCGGAACGGTCGTCAGCACAAAGCCGATACTCACCCCGTACGACTTGTGAAACTTGCTGTCGTACAGAATGATGTCTTCATAGTTCTGCAGCCCCACCCATTGCGGATCCCCCACCGCCGAGTAATCGGTAAAACTCAGCGCAAATGACAACACAAAGGGGAACAGCTGAAACAGCAGCACCCCTATGATGTAGGGCAACGCATACATGAAGCCCAAGTGCTTTTTTTCGTACATCTGGTCT
>NZ_JBVVOL010000068.1:0-2841 GCF_055810895.1 Formivibrio sp. oc-25
CGTCAGGGCCGGGATGTAAGCGAAGGCGAAGACGGAGAGCAGGGCGACGAGGTAGAACGGCATCAGTTCCTTGGTGGAGTTGATGATGGACGTTCTGGCGATCGAGCTGCTGATGAACAGCGTGGTACCGACTGGCGGGGTATAGAGACCGATCGCGAGTGTGAGCACCATGACCAGGCCGAGCTGGGTCAGATCGAAGTTGATCGCTTGCGACAGCGGCACGAAGATCGGGCCGAGCAGCAGGATGGCAGCGGGCAGATCGATGAACATGCCGGCGATCAGCATGATCACGATCATGGCCATCACGATCAGCCACGGTTCATGCAGAGTACTCAGACACCAGCTGGCGAAGGTTTGTGGCACCTGGGCATAGGTCATCAACCAGCCCACCACCGCCGAACCCATGATCACCAGCATCACCACGCCGGTGGCCGAACCGGCCGCGATCAAGGCATGCTTGAAGCGGTCGAAGGTCATGTCGCGGTAGATGAAGACACCGGCAGCCAGCGCATAGAACACGGCCAATACCGAAACTTCGGTCGGGGTGGCAAAGCCGAATCGCAGCAGCACCAGAATCATGATCGGCATGACCAGGGCAGGCAGGGCCTCGACAAACAACTTGGCGCATTTGGCACGATCAAACGGTTGCTTGATGTGCGGGAAGCCACGGAAACGCGCCGACAGGTTGTTGACGATGACAAAGCCGGCGGTAAGCAGGATGCCGGGCAAGACCCCTGCCACGAACAGATCGGCCACGGATACGTTCGATACCAGCGAATACAGGATGAACGGAATCGATGGCGGGATCAGGATGGCGATACTGGAAGCAGCCGAGTTGTTGGCCGCAGTAAAGCCAGCCGGATAACCCTCGCGCTTCTGCCAGGGAATCAGCATGCCGCCGAGTGCGGTGGCATCGGCCACAGCCGAACCGGACACGCCCCCAAATACGCAACTGCCGAGCACGCTGACCGACCCGAGGCCGCCGCGATAACGCTGCACCAGTTCGGTGGCAAAACCGATCAGCTTCTCCCCGAGACGGCCGCTCATCATCAGGCTGCCGGACAGAATGAAGAAGGGAAGCGCCAGCATCGGGAAGGACAGGGTCTGCCCGACCATCTGCTGCGCCACCAGCATCACCGGCAGCTCATCGCCATACAGGATGGCGCTGCTGGAGGCGATCACCAGGATGTGGCCGACCGGCACCGCTACGATAAGCAGGCCGAAAAAGGCCAGAGTCAGGACGAGAATCATTGTACGCTCTCCTCGGGGTTGGGTTGCGGTGCGGCTTCATGCCCGAGCACGGCAACGCGCAGGGCCAGGGACAATGCACTCAGTGCGGTCAGGGCCGAACCGGCAGCCAGGGAATAGAAGGGCAGACTGCCCGGCGTACCCAGCATCGGATTGATTTCAGCCGCGGTGATGTCGGCAACTTCCATCGCGGTCATGAACATATAGATATAGGCACCGCAGATGACGAGGTTGATGAAAACGATCAGGAATCGCTTGCCGTTGTCTCCGAGGAATCGCATGATCAGGTCCACGGCGATGTGGTTGCCGCCCTGCAGGGCGAGCACCACACCGGCCATGATGAACCAAGCGAAGAGCTGCTTGGGCAGCTCTTCGGCCCAGTGCACGCCGCCGACATCTATAACATATCGCGCGGCGACACCGATTCCGATGGAAACGAGCAAGGCGACCCCTGTGGCCAACACCACACTGCGGCATACCAGGCTGACGGCACGGTCGATACCATCGAGCACGGAGATGACCGGAGAAGTCTGGGGCGGGTTAAGCGTGGTCGCCAGCATGATTACACTCCTACTGCAGTACGCAGATCCTTGACGAAGGCGCCGAAAGGCTTCTTCTCCCAGTTATCGAACACCACGGCCGTGCGCTTGCGGAAGGCGGCCAGATCGACCTCGTTGACGGCCACGGCCGGATTGGCCTTGAGTTCGGCCAGCAGCTTCGCGGTCTGGCTGTCGACCAAGCCCAGTTGCAGCTTGGTACATTCGGCCATCGCTTCCATGACGATGTCCTGACCCTTCTTGTCCAGGCGTTTCCAGGCCATCTTCGACATCAGCACCGGGGTGGATTCCCACTTGTGCGCCGACAGGCTGATGAACTTGTTCACTTCATGCAGCTTGGAGCTGACGATATTGACGAGCGGGTTCTCCTGGCCATCGACCACGCCTTGCTGCAGCGCCACGTACAGTTCGGCAAACGCGATCTGGGCGGTGGCAGCACCGAGTGCCTGGAAGATATCGACGGTTGCGCTATCGTTCGGCGTACGGATTTTCATGCCCTTCAGATCATCCGGGGTCTTGATCGGGCGCTTGCTGTTGGTGATGTGGCGAATGCCGTTATCCCACCAGCCGATCGGCACGATACCGACGGCATCGAACTTGGCGTTGAGCTGCTGGCCGATCTTGCCGGCGAGCAACTGGATGGCCGAGGCGCTGTCCTTGAACATGAAAGGCAGGCCGAGTGCGGCCAGTTCCGGCACGATGGCGGCGGATGCGCCCTGGCTGTTGGCAGAGATGGCCAGACTGCCGGTACGCAAACCGGTGAGCAGGGCGCTGTCATCGCCCAACTGGGCGGAGCCTGCGACCATCACCTCGATGGCACCGCCGCTCTTGGCCTTGACCAGTTCGGCGAATTTCTCGGCAGCGACGGAGCGGGGATTGCCGGCGGCGGCACCGTGGCCGAACGAGAGGCGGATGGGGCTGGCGGCGCCGACGATGGCCGGGGCGCCGACGATGGCGGTAGCCCCCAGCAGGGTGCCGCCACGCAGTACGTTACGGCGCGATACGTCGATGATTTCTTTCTTCATTCTCTTCTCCT
>NZ_JBVVOL010000069.1:0-2598 GCF_055810895.1 Formivibrio sp. oc-25
CGGCGCGACCACCAGCAGGCAAGCCAGTGCCATGGTGAGCGAGATGCGCATCGGGCGGTTATTGCGCTGCTTGAGCAAATGCCAGGCTGCCGTTGCTGCCACCAGCAACATGGAAACGGCAAACACCGCCAGCGCCATATGCAGAAAGCGGTACGGAAAGGAAGGATTGAAAATGATTGCGAACCAGTCAACCGGGATTACCCGCCCATCCTCGATGCGATAACCGGCCGGGGTTTGCATCCAGCTATTGGACGACAGAATCCAGAACATCGAAATCAGGGTGCCTACGGCCACGGCGATGGTGGCCGTAAAGTGCGCGCGTGGCCCGACCTTGTTCCAGCCAAACAGCATCACGCCCAGAAAGCCTGCTTCGAGGAAAAACGCTGTCAGCACTTCATAGGTCAGCAACGGGCCGGTAATGCTGCCGGCGAAGTTGGAAAACGCACTCCAATTGGTACCAAACTGGTAGCTCATCACCACGCCGGACACCACGCCCATGGCAAAACACACAGCAAAGACCTTGGACCAGAACCGGCACAAGGTGTAATACACCGTGTCGCCAGTCTTGAGCCACAAGCCTTCCAGCACGGCAATAAAGCTGGAAAGCCCGATGGTGATGGCGGGAAAGACAATATGGAATGACACCGTAAAGGCAAACTGGATTCGGGCCAGCTCCACAGCAGAGAATTCGTGCATTTACGGCTCCCAGCCATCATCCGTCGTTGCGGCTTCGGCGCGCTTGCGAAACAGCGGTACCGGATCATCAATCGCACCCTGGTATTTGATGCTGATGCCCGTCAGCCCCTTGAGCGCATCGTCGATATCCTGATCGGCTGCCACATCAAAGCTGTCAAAGCCGCAACGCTGCATATAGAAAAGCTGGTCGCGCAGTACCTCGCCAATGGCACGCAGTTCGCCCGCATAGCCATAGTGCGAGCGCAGCAGGTACGCGACGCTGTAACCACGCCCATCCCGAAATGACGGGAAATCCACCGCCAGTAGAGGCAGTTGCAACAAGGCATCAATCTCGGTGGTGAAGTCATCTTCTGGCGCAAGCCAGACAGCGGTTTGTGTCGCAGACATGGGAATACCGGAGACCCGCATCTGTTGCCAGAGTGCAAAAGGCAGGATGCGGCTGACGCTGGTATCTGCGGAAACCGGCGCGCTGCGCACCAGTTGCCATTGGTCAGGCACGATCACGGCAGGCTGACCATGGCTGCTGATAATCCGTTTCATGGATGCTCCTTATTGCGGCGGATAAACGGTGGATTTGAACGGGGACAAGCCGATACGGCGGAAGGTCTCGCTGAAGGCCTCATCCCCCAAACGGTGCTGGAGAAACACGCCGATGATCTGTTCAAGCACCTCGGGAATACGCTCGGCGCGGAAAGCCGGCCCCATCACCTTGCCCAGCGCCGTGTCGTCGCCTTCACGTCCGCCCAGCATGATCTGGTACCACTCCTCGCCGTTCTTATCGACCCCCAGAATGCCGATGTTGCCCAGGTGGTGATGCGCACAGGCATTCATACAGCCATTGATTTTCAGGCTCAGGTCACCCAGATCGTGCAGGTAGTCGAGATCGGAAAAACGTGCCTGAATGGCATGAACGATCGGGGTGGAACGGGCATTGCCGAGCGCACAGAACTCCACGCCGGGGCAGGAAATGATGTCGGTCAGCAAGCCGATATTGGCCGTTGCCAGCCCGGCTTGCGCAGCGTCCTGCCAGAGCGCGAACAGATCACGCTGGCGGATGTGCGTCAGTACGATATTTTCGTCATAGGCAATGCGGATCTCGCCGCAGCCATAGCGCTCGGCCCAATCCGCCACCGCACGCATTTGCGCGCTGGTCAGATCGCCCGGTGCCGCGCTTGGGCCGGGCTTGGTCGAGAGCACCACATTGGCATGACCAGAGGCTTTATGCGCACGGACATTGCGCTTGAGCCAGCGGGCAAAATCGGGTTGCTGGGCGGCTTGTGCAGACCAATCCTCATCGGGCAAATCATCCTGCGCGAGTGTGAAATGCGCGGCGATGCGCTGATATTCCGTAGAGGTGATCGTTGCCGGGCCATCCTTCAGCTTGGCCCACTCCTGTTCGACTTCCTGCCTGAAGCGTTCCAGTCCGAGCGATTGCAGCAGGATCTTGATGCGCGCCTTGTACTTGTTGTCACGCCGGCCATGGCGGTTGAACACGCGGACCACCGCTTCGAGGTAGCTCAGCAGATGGCGCCAAGGCAAGCCCTCGTGAATCACCGAACCAATGATCGGGGTACGCCCCAGACCACCGCCCGCGATCACCTGCAGTAACAGTTGGCCTTCAGTATTGCGGTAGAGCTGCAAGCCGATATCGTTGGCGTAGAGCAAGGCGCGATCGCTCCTGGCGCCGGACATGGCAATCTTGAACTTGCGCGGCAGATAGGCGAATTCCGGATGCAAGGCCGCCCACTGGCGCACGATCTCGGCCAAGGGGCGCGGATCGATGATCTCGTCTGCGGCTGCACCGGCCAGCACATCGATCACGATATTGCGGATGCAATTGCCGGAGGTCTGGATGGCATGCATATCGTGTTCGGCCAGAAAGGCCAGGATATCCGGCGTATC
>NZ_JBVVOL010000070.1:0-2426 GCF_055810895.1 Formivibrio sp. oc-25
GCGCGGCGTGATCGTGCAGGTGGGCGTGAGTGGCGACGTATCGATTCCGATCGGCGTGCTGGTGGGCAAGGAAATCAGCCTGGTGGGTGCATTCCGCTTCCACAGCGAATACGCGCTGGCTGCGCGCCTGCTGAAGGAAGGCCGCATCAATGTGAAGCCGATCATCACTGCGACCCTGCCAATCGAAAAGGCAGTGGAAGCGTTCGAGCTGGCTTCGGATCGCCGTTCGCAGATGAAGGTGCAGCTGACGTTCTGACCAAGTTCCCCGGGTTGCGGGGGACCGTCAAAAACAACGGGCAATGCCAAAAGCATTGCCCGTTGTTTTTGCTGAAGCGGTCATCAAGCTTCGAAGAAATTGTCCGGCGCAGTATCGCGCAATTCCTGCAAATCCTGCGCGATGGCGCTAATGTGGTCGAACATGGCCTTGGCAGCGCCCTTGCCATCGCCTGCCTTCATGCGATCCAGAATCAGCAGATGCTCATGGTAGGCGCGTTCAGCATGGCGCGGATCGCGGTTGACCAGCCAGCGCACGCGGTCGAAATGCTGCTTGACCTGCTGGATGTGCGACCACGCCAGCGTACGGTCGGCAATCTCGAACAGATGCTGGTGCATGGCTTCGTCCAGGCGGAAAAAATCACCGACCGGGCCATTATGGATTGCTGCCCCCTGCGCCTCGATCAGGCGCGTCAGTTCGCGCAGATCACGGGTGGAAATCTCCTGCGCCAGGTCTTCGACATTGGCACATTCGAGCGAGCGACGGATAAAGCAGCCCTCTTCCAGGAAATGCAGGTTCAGCGGCGAAATCACGGTGGCCGCTTGAGGATAGACACGCACCAGATCTTCCTGCGCTAGCCGGCGCAAGGCTTCACGCACCGGCGTACGGCTGACACCCAGCACCGTGGCCACCGCCACTTCGGACAACGGCACGCCGGGCAGGATGCGGGCGCAAATAATGGCATCGCGCAGCACATCAAGCACCTGCTCGGAGCAGGATTTGCTGGGATCGTCGCTCAATGGCTTCAGCGCGGTTTCCAGCGCGGCAAAATCGGCGCGGCCGCCCATGCGGGAAATCCGGCTGCCGGCATTGCGCTTTTCCACTGGTTTACGGAGCGCTGTTGCGGTAGTTTGCGCAGTCTCATTGAGCTGCTGCGGTATGTTTTCCATGATTTGCATCCCAGACAGTAATACGCTGCCACTCGTCACCAATCACTAGTATACTAGATAAAGCGGTTATCGCCATATCGTTTACGTATGGCGTCATGCCAGATTGTCTGGCCAGCAAACCAGAATATTACCGACGGATAACCAACATGTACATTATCGCCGACCCGTGGTTTTACGTGCTCGCCGTTCCCGGCATCCTGCTCACGGGCATTTCGAAAGGCGGATTTGCCGGCGGGCTGAGCTTTCTGGCGGTAACACTGATGGCGATTGTCATTCCGCCCGCACAGGCAGCTGCCATCGTGCTGCCAACCCTGTGCCTGATGGATGTGGTCGGTTTCTGGTCGTGGCGCCGCCACTGGGATTTGCGCCTGTTTGGCCGCCTGATGCCATGGGCACTGCTGGGCATCGTGATCGGCACACTCATGTTTGATCACCTCAATGAAGATGTGGTTAAAGCCATGATCGGCCTGCTGGCCTTCGTATTTGCCCTGAATTACTACTTGAAGGGGCGCATCAAGGCACCGTGGCATCTGCCGGAAAAAATCAGTGCAGCGCTGTGGTCGTCGCTGTCAGGCTTCACCAGTTTCGTCTCGCACGCCGGCGGGCCGCCAATCATGATCTATCTGCTGCCCAAGCAACTGGATAAATCCGTGCTGGTTGCCACGCTGACCCTGCTGTTTACCGTGATCAATTATGTCAAGCTCGTCCCATACGCTTACCTTGGCCAGCTTTCGCTGACCAATCTTGCTACCGCGCTGATTCTGGCCCCGTTGGCCCCGATCGGCGTGCGCCTCGGCATGTGGCTGCATGATCGCATCGAAGCCGCCATGTTCTATCGCCTCTCCTACGCCTTCGTATTCATTACCGGCATCAAGCTTTGCTGGGATAGTTTCAGCAAATTGCTGTAATCACCGGCCTATGGCCCACCAGTCGGAATACCAGAATTTGCACTAGGATACTACTTTACAAGAACCAGAATAAATACTAGTATCCCAATACGCATTGAAAAGGCTCCATTCCACTAATAAAAAGAAGCCCACTCACTGCGGATACATCTGTTTCATGCGCATCAGCATGTATCGGAAATTTCCATTCAGGAGAAGAGAGATGTCATTTCTTACGCAGGCCAACCGCCTGCTGCGCGGGTTGATGGTTGTCACCATTGGCCTGATGGCGGTGCTGGTTTTCATCAACGTGGTCTTGCGCTACGGGTTCAACTCGAACCTGGGCGTGACCGAAGAAGTCGCCCGCTATCTGTTCGT
>NZ_JBVVOL010000071.1:0-2402 GCF_055810895.1 Formivibrio sp. oc-25
TGTAAACCGGCATGCAAAACTTTCCAGGTTTCCGGGGTGATCGGCATCCAATAGTTTCCACCCCGGGTTGTGCAACCATCCGGCTTTTTGCCGGAGAAACCTGGGGTGTTATCCATGGACCTCATCGCCGAAATCCGGCGTCGCCATCTTGTCAGTGGCGAGAGCATTACTTCGATTGCGCGTAGCCTGAAGCTTTCCCGTCCCACGGTACGCAAACATCTGCGAACCACATCACCGCCTACCTATCAGCGGCAGCATCAGCCAGCGCCAAAGCTGACTGACGCCTTCCAGCAGTTGCTGACTTCCTGGCTGACTGTCGAACAAGCATTGCCCAAATCTCAGCGCAGAACCGCACAACGCCTGTTTGAAGGACTGCAGGCAGAGGGTTATCTGGGGAGCTATGACGGTGTACGCCGTTTCGTCAAACGCTGGAAGGCAAGCAGCACACGCCCCTCAGTGTCCCAAGCCTTTGTGCCGCTGCGCTTTGCGCCAGGCGAGATTTGCCAGTTCGACTGGAGCCACGAGCAAGTCGACATCAACGGTGCCTCGCAGAAGGTCAAGGTGGCGCACTTCCGTCTGGTCTACAGCCGGCAAATGTTTGTCGTCGCCTATCCCCGTGAAACCCAGGAGATGCTGTTTGATGCGCATAACCGTGCGTTTGCCTTCTTCGGCGGGGTGCCGCAACGGATGGTCTACGACAACCTCAAGGCGGTGGTGCAAACGATCCTGATCGGCAAGGAGCGCCAGTTCAACCCACGCTTCATGGCGCTGGCCAACCATTACCTGTTTGAGCCGGTGGCGTGTACACCGGGATCCGGCTGGGAGAAGGGACAGGTGGAGAATCAGGTCGGCAATATCCGGGAGTGGCTGTTTACGCCCAAACCCCGCTTTGCCAGTCTGGCGGACCTCAATGACTGGCTGGCAAAGCGTTGCCAGGAACTGGCCAGCCGGCCGCATCCCGCCGAAGACCGTCCGATTGCGACGGTCTTCGCTGAAGAGCAAGCCGCATTACGTGCCATTGTGGCCCCCTTTGATGGTTATCTTGAAGAAATCCTGCGCGTTTCCAGCACCTGTCTGGTTCGTGTGGATTACAACCGCTATAGCGTACCGGCCGACTTTGCCGGTAAAGCCGTGTCGGTCCGACTGAGCGCTGACCGATTACGCATTGTGCATGACCTGCAAACCATCGCCGAACATCCGCGACAGTTTGGTCGGAACCAGTTGGTCTGCGATCCCTGGCACTATCTGCCGGTGCTGGAGAAGAAGCCAGGCGCATTGCGCCATGGCGCACCGTTTGTGGAGTGGGATTTACCCACGCCCATTCGCAGTGTCAGGGATAGATTGCTCAAGCAACCCAAGGGTGACCGAGCCTTTGTCGAGTTGCTGCAACTGGCCCGGGAGGCCGGACTGGAACCTCTGCAAGTTGCTTGCGAACTCAGTCTGGAAACGGGTGTGGTGACAGGTGCCATCGTCATGAATGAACTGCGGCGCCTTCTGACACCACAGCCACCGGCTCGCATCAGCTTGCCCGAGCAATTGCAGTTGCGCAGCGAACCACTGGCCGACTGCGCTCGCTATGACCTGCTGCGTGGAGGTGCCCATGTCCTGCATTGACCGGATAGCACAACTGAAATCCTTGCAGCTGTACGGCATGGCTGCAGCCTGGAGTGAACTGCAAGCCGAGAAGCCGCGTCAGCCATCCGCACCGGAAGCCTGGCTGGATCGGCTGATCGATGCAGAACAACAAGACCGGCAAACCCGCAGCCTGCGTTACCAGCTCAAAGCTGCCAAGTTTCCGATACATCGAGATCTGGCAGGCTTTGACTGGTCGGAAACCCCGTTGCAGCAAGCGCAGATCGAGCAACTGGCGAGCACCAATTTCATGGAAACCGCACATAACCTCATTCTGGTTGGCGGCACAGGAACCGGCAAAACCCATCTGGC
Organism: Formivibrio sp. oc-25; assembly: GCF_055810895.1. Classification (NCBI taxonomy): domain Bacteria; kingdom Pseudomonadati; phylum Pseudomonadota; class Betaproteobacteria; order Neisseriales; family Chitinibacteraceae; genus Formivibrio; species Formivibrio sp. oc-25. The sequence continues at coordinate 1,945 of NZ_JBVVOL010000071.1, forward strand.
CACCTCCCTGGGAATTGCTGCCATCCACCGCAGCAAGCGGGTGCGCTTCTTCAACGCGGTCGATCTGGTCAATCAGTTGGAGAAGGAAAAGCAGTTGGGTAAGGCGGGCAATCTGGCCAAGCAACTGGCGCAGATGGATGCGGTAATTCTGGATGAACTGGGCTATTTGCCGTTCCCGACATCAGGCGGGGCACTGCTGTTTCACCTGATCAGCCAGCTATACGAAAAAACCAGCCTGATCATCACCACCAATCTGTCGTTTGGCGACTGGGTCACCGTGTTCGGCGATGCCAAGATAACAACGGCCTTGTTGGATCGACTGACGCATCACTGCGAAATCCTGGAAACAGGCAACGACTCGTTCCGTTTCAAGCAGCGGAAAAGTCAGGCGAAAATCTGCTGATCAAGTGGAAACTTTTGGACGCCGGTCGGTGGAAAAAATTGGATGCCGGTTGACA
>NZ_JBVVOL010000072.1:0-2304 GCF_055810895.1 Formivibrio sp. oc-25
TGCTTGGCCACTTCGGCGTAGCGCGCCACGCCCTTCGGCCGGTCGTACTGGCTGAACGCGGTCTGCTTGGTCGGGATGTCGACGGCGTTGTAGCGGATCACGTTGCTGATCAGCAAGGCGTTGGCCAGTCCATGCGGGACGTGGAACTCGGCGCCAAGCTTGTGCGCCATCGAGTGGCACACGCCCAGGAAGGCGTTGGCGAAGGCGATGCCGGCGATACAGGCGGCGTTGTGCACCTGTTCGCGCGCTTTCGGGTCATTGGCGCCATTCTGGAACGAAGACGGCAGGTATTCCTTCAACAGCTTGAGTGCCTGCAACGCCTGGGCGTCGGAGTATTCGTTCGCCATCACCGAGGCATACGCTTCCAGCGCATGGGTCACGGCGTCGATGCCACCAAACGCGGTCAGCGACTTGGGCATGTTCATGACCAGGTTGGCGTCGACAATCGCCATGTTCGGGGTGAGTTCATAGTCGGCGATCGGGTATTTCACGCCGGTCACTTCGTCCGTCACCACGGCAAACGGGGTCACTTCCGAACCGGTACCGGAGGTGGTCGGTACTGCCACCATCATGGCCTTGGTGCCCATCTTCGGGAACTTGTAGATGCGCTTGCGGATGTCCATGAAGCGCAGCGCCAGGTCTTCGAAGTGAACGTCCGGATGTTCGTACATCACCCACATGATCTTGGCGGCATCCATCGGTGAACCACCGCCCAGCGCCAGGATCACGTCCGGCTGGAAGGCGTTGGCCAAGGACAGGCCCTTGCGCACGATGGCAAGCGTCGGGTCGGCGGCGACTTCGTAGAACACTTCCACTTCCATGCCCTGCTTCTTCAGCAGGCGTACGGTGTCGTCGACGTAGCCGTTTTCGAACAGGTAGCGGTCGGTAACGATCAGGGCGCGCTTCTTGCCAGCCAGGTCTTCCAGGGCGATCGGCAGACAGCCGCGACGGAAATAGATCGACTTGGGCAGTTTGTGCCACAGCATGTTCTCGGCCCTCTTGGCGACAGTCTTCTTGTTGATCAGGTGCTTCGGTCCGACGTTCTCCGAAATCGAGTTGCCGCCCCACGATCCGCAGCCCAGGGTCAGTGACGGGGCCAGGCTGAAGTTGTACAGGTCGCCGATGCCGCCTTGCGAGGACGGGGTGTTGATCAGGATACGGGCGGTCTTCATCTTGTCGCCGAAGTAGCGCACGCGGTCCGCTTGCAAATCCTGGTCGGTGTAAAGCGCGGAGGTGTGGCCGATGCCACCCATCGCGACCAGTGCGGCGGCCTTGTCGCAGGCGTCGATGAAGTCCTTGGCCTTGTACATCGCCAATGTCGGCGAGAGCTTTTCATGGGCGAAGGCTTCGGCTTCGGAGATCTCGGTCACTTCACCGATCAGCACCTTGGTGTACGGCGGCACGCTGATGCCGGCCATTTCGGCAATCTTGGTCGCAGGCTGGCCGACGATGGCGGCGTTGAGGGCGCCTTCCTTCAACAGGATCTTGGCGACCGCAGCGGTTTCCTTCTTGTTCAGGATGTAACCGCCATGCTTGTGGAAGCGCTCACGTACGGCGTTATAAACCTTGTCGACCACGATCACCGATTGCTCGGAGGCGCAGATCACGCCGTTGTCGAAGGTCTTGGACATCAGGATCGAGGCGACGGCACGCTTGATGTCGGCGGTCTCATCAATCACGGCCGGGGTGTTGCCGGCACCGACGCCAATCGCCGGTTTGCCGGACGAGTAGGCAGCACGCACCATGCCCGGGCCACCGGTGGCCAGGATCAGGTTGATGTCGGGGTGACGCATCAGTTGATTCGACAGATCGACCGTCGGCTCGTCCACCCAGCCGACGATGTCGGCCGGGGCGCCAGCAGCCACGGCGGCATCCAGCACCAGTTTCGCAGCAGCGCAAGTGGCCTTCTTGGCACGCGGGTGCGGCGAAAAGATGATGCCGTTGCGGGTCTTCAGCGCAATCAGTGCCTTGAAGATCGCGGTCGAGGTCGGGTTGGTGGTCGGCACGATGCCGCACAGAATCCCCACCGGCTCTGCAATCGTGATGGTGCCGAAGTTGTCGTCTTCGGACAGCACGCCGCAGGTCTTCTCATCCTTGTACTTGTTGTAGATGTACTCGGAGGCGTAGTGGTTCTTGATCACCTTGTCTTCCAGCACGCCCATACCGGTTTCCGCCACGGCCATCTTGGCCAGCGGAATGCGCGCATCCGCCGCTGCCAGTGCCGCGCAACGGAAGATATGGTCCACCTGCTCTTGCGTGAACCCCGCGAAGGTTTGTTGGGCTTGCTTGACTCGGGCGACTAGC
>NZ_JBVVOL010000073.1:0-2247 GCF_055810895.1 Formivibrio sp. oc-25
ATGTGGGTGTTCTGCTTCATGGCGACGACAGCGCCGCAGAAGGTCAGCCAGATAAACATGAAGCGCGGTACTTCTTCGGCGAAATCGACGCCGCTATTGAAGCCGATGCGCAAGAAGACATTCAAACCCACCAATATCAGCATGCCGATCATCATGACAACCATGATGATCTCAAGAAGCCGAATGGCCGATGCCGACATCGTGTCGAGGATTTTTCCCATTTCTGAGTTCCTATCACCATCCATGTCCACACCCAGGCAACATGGATGAATTGCTAATTACCCGGCAGCCATCGGCTACCGGCACACGAAAAAAACCACCCTGCCCCCAGACCTGACGGCCTGGGGACAATGTATCGGGCAGGAGGAGGAGATCTGCCCGATGGATGGTTCTCTTTATGGTTTATTTGGCCTTGCGAGCTGCGTCGATCTCGGCGTAGAAGCCCTTGACGAAGTCTTCACCGATTTGTGGCGTGAACTTGGCCACCACCGGCTTCACCTTGTCCTGGATCTTGGCCAACTCGGCCGCCGGAATCGCATCAACCTTCACGCCAGCCTGGCTGAATTTGGCGATTACACTCTTGTCGCCTTCATCCAGCAGCTGACGCTGGTACAGACCGGCTTCCACCGCAGCCTTCTTCACGCCAGCCTTGTCGGCATCCGAGAGCTTGTCCCAGAACTTCTTGGAAGCGACCAGTGCCACCGGGGTGTAGACGTGGTTGGAAAGCGAAATGTACTTCTGCACTTCCTGCATCTTGTTGGCGTACATGTGCAGCAGCGGGTTTTCCTGACCATCGATCGCCTTGATTTCCAGTGCGGTAAACACTTCGGCGAAAGCCATCGGCGTCGGGTTGGCACCCAGCACCTTCCAGGTTTCCAGCGCGACCGGATTGGTCATCACGCGAACCTTCAGGCCGTTGATGTCTTCGAGCTTGGTCACCGGACGCTTGCTGTTGGACAGGTTGCGGAAGCCCATGCCGGTCCAGGTCAGGCCCACCACGCCGGTCGGCTCCAGCTTTTCAAAAATCTTCTTGGAGGAAGCGCCATCGAGCAGGGCATACACTTCCTTGGTGTTGGCAAACATGAACGGCAAATCCCAGATCTGGACTTCCTTCACGCGGGTGGAGAACGGCGCCAGCGTGCCGATGTAGAACTCCTGCGTACCGGCCTGTACGCCCTGCAATTGCTTTTCATCGCTACCGAGCGTGGCGCTGTGGAACGGCTGGATCTTGACGTTGTTGTTGGTGTATTTCAGTGCCAGCTCGGCAAACTTGTTCATGGCAATGGCCTGCGGATGCGTATCCGGCATGGCATGGCCGATCTTGGCGGTAACTTGCGCCAGCGCAGCGCCAGACATCAGGGCGGCAACGGCAGAAGCCAGTACAACGTGTTTGAAAATGCTCTTCTTCATCTCACTTCTCCTGGTTAAAACACACAACGACTTGCTGTATCTGCATGCGTTATTTAAAGGTGGTCCGTAGGACGGGTTTTAACCCGTCAATGTCACGCCATCCGGACGTTGACGGACTGAAGTCCGTCCTACGTTTTCAAATCAAGGCACCTGCAAAGTGCCATCGACCAGACGCGTCTGCGTCCAAGTGGTGATGGTGTTCTCGCACGGATACTTGGCGGCTTCCGCTTCGTTGATATCCACACCCAGGCCCGGCTTGTCGTTGGCGTAGACATAACCGTTGCGGAACTCCGGCAGGCCGGGGAACACGTCGAGCAGCGCTTCACGCGGACCCTTGAGTTCCTGGATCACGAAGTTGGGCGGTTCGGTGCCCGACCATTCCTGCACGCCGAAATTGCGTGCGGCCAGATCGATATGGATGTTGGCAGCGTGCGCCATCGGCGACATGTCGCCCGGGCCGTGCCAAGCGGTGCGCACGTTGTATTGCTCGGCGAAGAGCTGCAGCTTGCGGCCCGGGGTGATGCCACCGATCTGGCTCAGGTGCACGCGGATGTAGTCGATCAGGTGATCGGCGATGATCTTCTTCCACTCGTACGGGTGGTTGAAGAGTTCACCCTGCGCCAGCGGGATGCTGGTCTTGGCACGCAACTCCTTCAGCCATTCGCCTTCTTCCAGTGCAATTGCATCTTCAAGGAAGAACAGGTCGAATTGCTCCATCTCCTGCGCGAACTTGATTGCTTCGATCGGCTTCAAGCGTTCATGCACGTCGTGGCAGAGCTGCACATCCCAGCCCACCTTGCTGCGGATGCCTTCGAACAGCTTGAGCGTATCGCGCAT
>NZ_JBVVOL010000074.1:0-2197 GCF_055810895.1 Formivibrio sp. oc-25
ATCCCGACCAAGCAGACCGCGTTCAGCCAGTACGACCGGCCGAAGGGCGTGGCGCGCTACGCCGAAGTGGCCAAGCACCTGGGCCTGGATGCGGACACCGACCACCATCGTGTCGAGAAGCTGATTGAATGGGTGGATGGCCTGAAGAAAGTGCTGGGTATTCCGGCCTCGATCCAGGCAGCCGGGGTGAATGAAGTGGAATTCCTGGCCAAGGTGGACGAACTGGCGGAAGCGGCGTTTGACGACCAGTGCACCGGCGCCAACCCGCGCTTCCCGCTGATCTCGGAGCTGAAGCAGTTGCTGCTCGATAGCTACTATGGTCGGGCGTATACGGAACATTACCTGCGCGTGGCCAGTGAGAACCCGCAAAAAGTGGAGAAAGCCGCACAGGTAGCCTGATTTCATTGGGTGGATTGAGGCGAGGTGGCAATTTATTGCCCCTCCCTCTTTTTTCTTTTTGAAAAAATAATTCGGAAAAAAGAGAAACACTATGCGCTGTATTGTTTTAGGGGCTGGTGTCGTAGGTGTGACCACTGCCTGGTATCTGGCGCGAGCCGGGCATCAGGTAACCGTGATCGAGCGCCAATCCATGGCTGGCATGGAAACCAGTTTTGCCAATGGCGGACAGATTTCCGTTTGCCATGCCGAGCCGTGGGCCAACCCTAAAGCACCGATCAAAATGCTGCAATGGCTGGGAGATGACGATGCACCGCTGTTATTCAAATTCAAGTTTGATTGGGCGCAATGGTGGTGGGGGCTACAGTTTCTGCGCGAATGCACGCCAGATCGTGCACGGCGGAACCTGCAAAAACTGGTACGTCTGGGATTGTACAGCCGTATGCAATTGCAGCAATTGCGAGCAGAAACCCATATCCAGTACGACCAGCTTGCAAAAGGAATTCTCCATTACTACACGGAAGAATCCGAATTCGAATCCGCAGTAAAAGCGGCCAGATCAATGCGTGAAGCCGGGCTGGATCGGGAAGTCAAAACGACGGCGGAATGCCTCGATATTGAGCCGGCCTTGAATAACTCCAGGATCAATATTGTCGGGGGAACCTATACCCCCAGCGATGAATCGGGCGATGCCAGAAAGTTCACCCAAGAGCTTGCGGCACTCTGCCGGCAAGCAGGCGTTATGTTTCGCTACGAGACCAGTGTGGATCAATTGCTGTACGCAGGCCGTTCGGTCAATGGCGTTGCGATTTCCTGGCAGGACGAAACGGGTAGCCGAAAAGAAGTGCTGGAGGCGGATGCCTATATTGTGTGCCTGGGTAGTTACAGCCCGCTGTTGCTGCGGGATATCGGCATAAAAATCAACCTGTATCCGGCCAAGGGCTATTCGGCAACGGTACCGGTTGGCGAGGAGCACGACGCACCTTCGGTGGCCATGACCGATGATGGTTGCAAGATTGTTTACTCCCGGCTGGGCGATCGCCTGCGTATCGCCGGCACGGCCGAATTCAATGGCTACAACCTCGATCTGACCTTGCCGCGCTGCCAGGCATTGATCAAGCGTGCGCGCGATATCTTCCCCAATGGCGCTGATTTTGACGCGGCGGAATTCTGGACCGGCTTGCGTCCTTCCACGCCGAGCAACCTGCCATATATTGGTGCTGTCGGTGAAAAGACAGGGCTTTGGCTCAATACCGGGCACGGCACCCTGGGATGGACGGAATCTTGTGGTTCCGGGCGGATTCTGGCCGATATGGTCAGCGGTAATGCGCCCGAAATGAACATGCGAGTCTAGGGAGTTTTGGGGTAGTGCTTTTATAACGACAAATGGAGGTGATCAAATGGGTTCTCTGAGTATCTGGCACTGGCTGATTGTTCTGGGTGTAGTCGTCATGGTTTTTGGAACCAAAAAACTGGGTAGCGCCGGCAAGGATCTCGGTGCTGCAGTCAAGGGATTCAAGGAAGGCATGAATGGCACGGGGGCAGATCCGATGCTGCCAAAAGAAGTGGCAACGCCGCCGATTGAGGTGGCAAATCGCGACAGGCGCTGAGTATTGCTGTAGGACGGACTTCAGTCCGTCAGCGCCAGGGTTTCGTGATCCCTAATTGTGACGGGTTGAAACCCGTCCTACGGCATCATTGTTTTGTACAAAAAACGTAATAAACGCTAGGGGTTCCGCGCGTTGCGCGGATGAGAGAGTCCCTTCGAACCTGATACGGTTAATACCGGCGCAGGGAAGCG
>NZ_JBVVOL010000075.1:0-2116 GCF_055810895.1 Formivibrio sp. oc-25
AGCCTCACTTCTGATACGGCCAGACCCAGTCCTTCACCTCGGGCATGTCGTCGCCATACTCGTTGATGTAGTGCTTGTGCTCGATCAGCTTGTCGGCAAAATGCTGGCGCGCATAGGCACTCCTGCCCTTCAGTTGCGGCAGGCGGTCAATCACGTCGATGGCCAGGTTGAAACGGTCCACCTTGTTCATCACCACCATGTCGAACGGGGTCGAGGTGCTGCCCTCTTCGATGTAGCCACGCGCGTGCAGGTTGTCGTGGCCATTGCGGCGGTAGGTCAGGCGGTGGATCAGCCACGGATAGCCGTGGAAGGCGAAGATGATCGGTTTGTCGGTGGTGAAGATGGCGTCGAACTCGGCATCGGTCAGCCCGTGCGGATGTTCCGATTTCGGTTGCAGCGTCATCAGGTCGACCACGTTGACGAAGCGGATCTTCAACGCCGGGAATTCCTGGCGCAGCAGATCGGTGGCGGCCAGCGCTTCCATGGTCGGGACGTCGCCGGCGCAGGCCAGCACGACATCGGGCTCACCGCCCTGATCATTGGAGGCCCAATCCCAGATGCCGACACCCTTGGTGCAGTGCTTGATCGCCTGATCCATGGTCAGGTATTGCAGCGCGGGCTGTTTGCCGGCCACCACCACGTTGACGTAATGACGGCTGCGCAGCACATGGTCGGTGACCGAGAGCAGCATGTTGGCATCCGCCGGTAGGTAGACGCGGATCACTTCGGCTTTCTTGTTGATCACGTGATCGAGGAAGCCCGGGTCCTGATGGCTGAAGCCGTTGTGATCCTGCCGCCAGACGTGGCTGGTGAGCAGGTAGTTCAGCGAGGGCAGCGGTTTGCGCCAGTGCATCTCGCGCGTGGTCTTGAGCCATTTGGCGTGCTGGTTGAACATCGAATCCACGACGTGGATGAAGGCTTCATAGCAGCTGAACAGGCCATGGCGCCCGGTGAGCAGGTAGCCTTCGAGCCAGCCCTGGCAGGTATGCTCGGACAGGATTTCCATCACGCGGCCGTCTTGGGCCAGCGCGTCGTTAGTCGCGTCTTCCGGCTTGTAGTCGGCGAGCCAGGTCTTGCCCGATACTGTATTGATGTCGGAGAGGCGGTTGGAGGTATTTTCATCCGGGCCGAACACGCGGAAATTCCGGGCATCGAGGTTTTCCTGCATCACGTCGCGCAGGAACTTGCCCATGACGCGGGTGGCTTCGGCCACCTTGGTCCCCGGCTGGTCGAACTTGACTTCGTAAGCGCGGAAGTCCGGCATCTTCAGGTCACGCGTGACCAGGCCATGCACATGCGGGTTGGCACCGATGCGCAGGCTGCCATGCGGGGCGAGTTCGGCCAGTTCGGGCTTGAGGGCCCCTTCGGGGGTAAAGAAGGTATCGGGCTGGTAGCTCTTGAGCCACTTCTCCAGTTCGGCCACGTGTTCCGGGGTCATGTCGGAGAATGGCACCTGGTGGCTGCGCCAGTAGTCTTCCACTTTCTTGCCGTCGATCACCTTGGGGCCGGTCCAGCCCTTGGGGCTCCGCAGGATGATCATCGGCCAGCGCGGACGCGTGACCGATTTACCGGCGGCCATTTCGACCCGTGCAGTTTCACGGATGGCGGCAAACTCATCCATCACCGTATCGAGCACTTCGGCCATGCGCTGATGCATGACGGCATAGTCATCGACATCGGTACCGACTTCGACGTAATGCGGCTTGTAGCCGTAGCCCTCGAACAGGCTGTTGAGTTCCTGCGGTGACAAGCGGGCCAGCACAGTCGGGTTGTTGATCTTGTAGCCGTTCAGATGCAGGATCGGCAGCACCCGGCCATCGTTGACCGGATGCAGGAACTTGTTGGAGTGCCAACTGGTGGCGAGCGGGCCGGTTTCGGCTTCGCCATCGCCCACTACCGATACCACGACCTGGTCGGGATTATCAAAGGCCGCGCCAAAGGCATGCGACAGCGCATAACCCAGTTCGCCGCCTTCGTGCATCGAGCCGGGGGTTTCCGGGGCGACGTGCGAAGGAATGCCACCGGGGAAGGAAAACTGCTTGAACAGTTTCTGCACGCCGGCTTCGCTGTGATCGATATCCGGGTAGATCTCGGCATAGGTGCCTTCCAGCCAGCT
>NZ_JBVVOL010000076.1:0-2035 GCF_055810895.1 Formivibrio sp. oc-25
GCCTTGTGATACACCTCGGCCCCCTTCTGCACGAACTCGATCGACTTGGCTTCCATGCCTTTCTTGAGCGCATCTTCTTCGCTCAATCCCTGGCTGGCAGCAAAGTCGCGCACGTCCTGCGTGATCTTCATCGAGCAGAAATGCGGGCCGCACATCGAGCAGAAATGCGCGATCTTGGCGCCTTGCGCCGGCAAGGTTTCGTCGTGGAATTCGCGCGCGCGGTCCGGGTCGAGGCCGAGGTTGAACTGGTCTTCCCAGCGGAATTCGAAGCGCGCCTTCGAGAGCGCGTTGTCGCGGATCTGCGCGCCCGGATGGCCCTTGGCCAGGTCAGCCGCATGCGCAGCCAGCTTGTAGGTGATGATGCCTTCCTTCACGTCGGCCTTGTTCGGCAAGCCGAGGTGTTCCTTCGGTGTGACGTAACACAGCATGGCGCAGCCGTACCAGCCGATCTGCGCCGCGCCGATGGCCGAAGTAATGTGGTCGTAACCGGGGGCGATGTCGGTGGTCAGCGGGCCCAGCGTATAGAACGGCGCTTCGTGGCACCACTCCAGCTCCAGATCCATGTTCTCCTTGATCAGCTGCATCGGCACATGGCCCGGACCTTCGATCATCACCTGCACATCGTGCTGCCAGGCAATCTGCGTGAGTTCGCCCAGCGTCTTGAGTTCGCCCAGTTGCGCTTCGTCATTGGCATCCCAGACCGAACCGGGGCGCAGGCCATCGCCGAGGCTGAAGGCCACATCGTAGGCCTTCATGATTTCGCAGATTTCGGCAAAGTGGGTGTAGAGGAAGTTCTCTTTATGGTGTGCCAGGCACCACTTGGCCATGATCGAGCCCCCGCGGGAAACGATGCCGGTCATGCGGTTGGCCGTGAGCGGCACGTACTTCAATAGCACGCCGGCATGGATGGTGAAGTAGTCCACCCCTTGTTCGGCTTGCTCGATCAGCGTGTCCTTGAAGATTTCCCAGGTCAGGTCCTCGGCCTTGCCATCAACCTTTTCCAGCGCTTGGTAGATCGGCACCGTGCCAATAGGTACCGGCGCATTGCGGATGATCCATTCGCGCGTTTCATGGATGTTCTTGCCGGTGGACAAGTCCATGATCGTGTCGGAGCCCCAGCGGATACCCCAGGTCATCTTCTCGACTTCTTCGCTGATGCTGGAAGTCACCGCCGAGTTGCCGATGTTGCCGTTGATCTTCACCAGGAAATTGCGGCCGATGATCATCGGCTCGGCTTCCGGGTGGTTGATGTTGTTGGGGATGATGGCGCGACCGGCGGCGATCTCGCTGCGCACGAATTCCGGCGTGATGGTTTCGGGAATGTTGGCACCATGGTTCTGGCCCGGATGCTGGCGCAGCATCATCGCCGCCATCTTCTCGCCCTTGGCACCGAGTGCCTTGAGCGAAGCGATGTACTGTTCGCGTTGCAGGTTTTCGCGAATCGCCACGTATTCCATTTCTGGCGTGATGATGCCTTGGCGGGCGTAGTGCATCTGCGTCACGTTCTTGCCGGGCTGCGCACGGCGCGGCTTGCGCGTGAGCTCAAAACGCAGATCGTCCAGACTCTTGTCGGCTTCGCGCATGCGGCCGTAGTCGGAAGTCAGAGCCGGCAGGATTTCGGTATCGGCACGCTCTTCAATCCATGCCGCGCGAATGGGGGCCAGCCCCTTGCGCACATCGATCTTCACGTCCGGATCGGTGTAGGGGCCGGAGGTGTCGTAGACGTAGATGGCAGGATTTTTCTCGCCACCGAAGGCATCCGGGGTGTCGGTCTGGCTGATCTCGCGCATCGGCACGCGGATATCCGGGCGCGAGCCGGTCACGTAGACCTTGCGCGAGTTGGGGAAAGGCTGGACGGACGCCTCGTCGACAGACGCGGTGCTGGCCAGGAATTCTGCGGGCTTGTTCATGCTGCTCTCCAGTGTGTAGCAGCAGGGAGAGCAAAAGTCAGGTTTGCTCGCTTCCCTGCGCCGGTATTAACCGTATCAGGTTCGAAGGGACTCTCTCATCCGCGCAACGCGCGGAACCCCTAGCG
>NZ_JBVVOL010000077.1:0-1994 GCF_055810895.1 Formivibrio sp. oc-25
GTCTGATTTGACGAAAAATCAGGCTGATTTTGAAGAGGAAGCAGTTTTTTGAAATTCAGGGGTGAAAAACCGAAGGTAGGATTTGGTTTTTCACCAGCCTGTTAAAATTTTGGCGAGGTGTATATCTGTCCCTTAATCGTAAAGGGCAGACTTGGATTGTCCGTGCGTGCGCGCGCGTAACACTTCTGGAATTGCCTTGCGCTTAATGGCCAGTTGTTATTCCATCGGGTGGTGACGCGCATGCGGGTGATACGTTGGTGTGCCTGGTGGTTATTCAACGGCAATAACATGGCGCATTTGATCCCTGTGCGTATTGGGGACGCACGTGGTCAATGCCAGCAAAAACAGGCCAAAGTGTATAGTTTCTCCTTAATATATAAGGTACGTACTTACTATATCCGCTCGTGCGCGCGCGAAACACTTTCATTGTCTTTGTTAATTGACCAGGCAATGCATGCTATGGGATTAGTGCGGCTAGGAAAGAGGGCAATGGGGATGATGCAGGTATTGCGGAAGACTGGGAGAGACGTCGTTGAGCGGATTTTTAAGCGCGACAACCCTCCTCGGTTTTTATACAACAAAAATTTATCTAAAAAGGGCAGAAGAAATAGGATAGAGACTGTGTGACATCAACGATTTCGATATGCTATTCACCATGGATCAGGAGAATAGCTATGGCACATTTTCAATATGCACACTTTGAAACGTTTGCCCGCAAGCGGCACGGCAAGAAACGGATGCATCAGTTCAATATCTTGACTGCCCTGTATGAATTGCTGCGCATCGAGAAATATTGCCGACATGTGCCGTGCCCGATGCCCCCCAATATTCTGCTTGGCAGCATCCAACAAGCCCGCAATGCGGTCAATCGCTGGTATGCCCATGCGCGCGATAGCCGAGGTCGTCGCCTGCACAAAACGGCGAATGCCATGGTCGGGGAAATCTTCTCGTTTCCACGCGAACTCTTCGAACAAGATCCTGCAGCGTATGAAACATGGCGTGGACGTCTCATGCAATGGTTGCTGAAAAAATACGGGAAACGCCTGCGCCTGCTGGTGGAACATTGGGATGAATCGCATCCTCACCTGCATGCCATGCTAGTACCCATGCCAGGCGAATCGATTGCTGCCGTGCATCCAGGGGCGGCCGTGTGGGCGGAAATGGGGATTGAGCGCCAGCATCGGGGAGCTGGCCGTCAGGCGTTGGAAAAGCAGGCGATTATCAATTGGCAGGACGAATACTTTGCCGAGGTTGCCGAACCCTGCGGCTTATTGCGCAGCCAAACGCCGGACAAGAAAGGTAAGCACCTGTCGCGCCGGGAGTATAAGGCGCGTCAACAAGCCTTGCAGCAGCAACAAGTGTCGCAACCTCAGCCTCCCATGGCGCCAGACACGGTAAAGGACGTGGCGCTGGCGGAACCGTTGCCAACGCCCTTACTGATCCATGGAACTGAGAATCCTGGCTTGCCAGCGGTTTCCCCGGGATGGCATATCGCGCAACCAGATCATCCTGCCGTTACCGCATCCAAGCCCGAAGATTCCGTCGATTTTGTGTTGCGACTCTGGCAATTGGCGGAAAATCAGCGCAGGCAGTCAGCGCCTGCCCCTGACATGAAACCTGATCTATCCGGGCCTTGAGTCCGATGGGTGGCCGCCCTGCTGCGCTAGTATGACGCAGTCATGTTGTGCCAGACGCCATGCGCAACGCTATCTCCAAGAAATTGGAAATTGACTATAGAACTCAATTTGTACGCAATGCGTGAGTTATTTCCCGATTAGCCCAAAAACCTTTTGGGCCATGCCGGTGGCACTACCGACCGGATCTTTACGGATCGCGCTTTCCTGCTCCGCGATGATCAGGAACAACCCGTCGAGCGTCTTCTGCGTGACGTAATGTTCAATTTTGGCCTGTTTGGCGTCGACAAGCCCGAATTGCGCACCTTTACCCGCAATATTGTTGTACTTCTCGGCCAGCCCGACTTTTGCAGTGGCCTT
>NZ_JBVVOL010000078.1:0-1715 GCF_055810895.1 Formivibrio sp. oc-25
AAGTCAGGCGAAAATCTGCTGATCAAGTGGAAACTTTTGGACGCCGGTCGGTGGAAAAAATTGGATGCCGGTTGACACTCGTGGATATGTAAGGCTCAGAATTCGGGCCTTTGCGGACTTCGGGCCAGTTCCAGGGAGCGAGGTCGGAGCGAGGAATGGCCAGGAGAGAGTGGAATATGGCCGGGAACGGGCTGGAAGGCTGACCGGTGCAGTCCGCAGGCTTCCGCAGAAACCCCCAAGAACACGCGGGAACCGGCGCGATCGGGCAAGAAAAAACCCCAACCGAGAACGGTTGGGGTTTCATTATTGGTGGTGGAACAGACCCTCGAACCCAAACCCATTATCTCATCGATTGAGTACTGCTTCGGGTATTTGTCCCTATATTGCGTATTTTTTCCAATGCCATTAGGGGAGGGAGGGTGCAGCAAGTTCAAGTGGCAACTATCGGGTGGGTTTTGCAGACCATGTGTCTAAGCTTGGGTCGGCGGCACCACACCAGGCATGAGCTTGATAATGAGCGATTGACCTGCAATCGTGCTTTTGTCGGTTTCTAAACGTGTTTTTAGAGTGCAGGGACTATCAATCTGAAGCGGACCAATAATGTGTGCCAGTTGTATATGCATGACATGAATTCCCTCTTCCTGTTCGGTGGGGAGGGGCATTTCCTGCTCAGGCACATCCACGTCAGTACTTTGCAAAACCTCTGCATCCTTCAGCAGCTTGAGTGTCATCTTGCCAAATGGCTCGTCAGCTGGTGTTGCTGCCGTCATTAGAATCGCGAGTTTTGGGATCACGAAAGGGAATTTAGGCACTAGCATCTGAGATTGATACATGCCGACAATTGTGATTTTCCCATCAATTTCCTGGCGCAAATCATCTGCATAAATGACGGATAGATGGCGCGCAATGCCTGCTGAATTATGATTGCTCATGCACAATTCCTACTTTCACCGATTGCTTCCGTGGGGGCTGCCTCCTGAGTATCAAGGTGCGCTTCCAGCATCTGTGTGGAGTTTTGCAAAGCCTGATTGAGCGTGTTCATGTCGCAGCTCAAGGCCTCACAGAGTTTGCACATAGTGGCTCGTGTCAGATCAGTCCGTTGGCCGGACTCGAACAATGACACATTCGACTGTTTCTGGCCGATCCTATCGGCCAATTGTTTTTGTGTCAGTCCAGCCAGCATGCGTAGCGAGGTCATGGTGATATCGCCCTCGCGCGTGGTGGCCAGCGGTGCTAGGTCACGTCCTGCCTGGGCGAGCAATCCAGCAAAAGCAGGGTCAGTCGCGCTGAGTTCAGCCATCAGTCCATCAAGATCATCTTGTTGTGCGTCCCAGTACAGCGCGCTGGCATCCAATGGATTAGGGCTTGTAGTCTGAATCTGAGTCGGTAAAGTTGATGTACCCGGTTCGGTACGTAGAATCTTCAATATATTCATGATCGGCTCTCGTAGCGGTTCTTTAGCTCGGTCAGTGTGGCTTGTGTATAAGCCGTGCTGCGGTGAAAGAAGCCAAGTATCTGGAAAATAAATGTCCCGTTGTAGGATTTTCGAGGGGCAAAAAACACTCGATATTCGTCTGCCGGTTTGTTGTTCAGATCTCGGATCCTTCGTACGGCATCAGTGTGGTAGCGTGCATCATCTGACCTGTCCTGACAACCGAAGACACACCTCGCTCAAATACCGACCGCCTGCTTGCTGAATTTTTGTGCAAACACAG
>NZ_JBVVOL010000079.1:0-1707 GCF_055810895.1 Formivibrio sp. oc-25
AAGGTATCGATGAAGCAGCGCCTGATCGAAACGCGCAATGCCTTCTGGGCCTTGCTGTTGCCGGTCATCATCATCGGTGGTCTGAAGTTCGGTTTCTTCACCCCGACCGAAGCTGCCGTGATTGCTGCCTGGTACTCGCTGTTCGTCGGCCTGTTCATCTACCGTGAGATCAGCTTCAAGAACCTGTATCCGCTGATCCTGGCTGCCGCCAAAACCACCGCGATCGTGTTGTTCCTGGTCGCAGCGGCGTCGGTTTCGGCCTGGCTGGTCACTGCGGTGAACATTCCGCAGCAACTGGGTGAAGTGCTGCAGCCGTTCATGGACAACAAGACCTTGCTGATGATTGTGCTGATGCTGATGGGTCTGGTGATGGGCTGCGTGCTGGATTTCACGCCGAATATCCTGATCATGACGCCGGTGCTGATCCCGATCGTCAAGGCTGCAGGCATCGATCCGGTGTATTTCGGGGTGCTGTACATCCTGAACCAGTGTCTGGGTCTGATCACCCCGCCGGTGGGTGCGGTGCTGAATGTGATCAGTACGATTGGCAAGATGCCGATGAACAAGGTAGTGGGTGGCGTGCTGCCGTTCCTGATTGCCGAGTCGGCGGTCATGTTCCTGCTGGTGTTCTTCCCGGCCATCGTGGAAGTACCGCTCGCCTGGTTGACAGCGCGGTAATTCGATTGCAATCCCATATTGCGGCAGACTTGAAAAAGTCTGCCGCAATTTTTCATCTGCGTCAGATACAAGTCTGATATCCAAACAAGTCATCAGTCATTTCGAGCATAAGCAGGCCAGAACTGCTATGATTATCCGACCAAAACAAACCAGCGGGCACCCTGCCCCTGAACTGGTGAATACCTATTCCTGCTGCCGTGCAGTCTGCAGGATTGCCATAATTGTCTGATTAGCGACGCGACCATGCCCATTGAACCGATTACCAACCATCGCTTGTACAAGAAAGTTGCTGACCAGATCGCGCAACTGATTCAAAGCGGCGAATACCAGCCAGGCCAGAAACTGCCAGGCGAGCGCAATCTGATCGAACGCCTGGGCGTCAGCCGCTCATCGCTACGCGAGGCGCTGATCTCGCTTGAAACCGAAGGATTGATCGAGATTCGTGATCGTTCCGGCATTTTCGTACTGGGTGGCCCGCACAGCAGCCAAGAAGAGCCGGAAAGTGGAAACGTGCTGGAAGTATTTGCGGCACGCGAGCTGGTCGAGGTTGAAGTCGCCGCGCTGGCAGCACGTCATGCCAAGCCAGAGCATCTGGAAACACTGACCCAGCTACTCGGAAAAATGGTGGTTTGCTCCGCCAGCGACCCCAAAGGCCCGGAATACGACCGTCAGTTCCATCTGACACTGGCGCAGGCCTGTGGCAACCGCGTTTTGTTGCGCACCGTGGAACTGCTGTGGGAAAACACTCAGCAAGTTATGGAAGACCAGCCCCCCCAGATCAAGCACTCCGAAGCAACCTGGCAGGCCATTGTGATGGAACACCGAGATGTCTTCCATGCAATTCGGGAAAAAAATTCACAAGCCGCACAAGCAGCCATGTTACAGCACTTGGAAAACGCTATCAAACGACTGACTGCCGATCTGAAATAGCCAAGACCGTTTCCAAAAAAACCAAAGCCCGCGACCATGATGGTGCGGGCTTTGTTTCTTTTCAGCCTGGCCTGATTGGCTTTCCTTGGTGCGCCTCAT
>NZ_JBVVOL010000080.1:0-1639 GCF_055810895.1 Formivibrio sp. oc-25
TTCATCAACGTGGTCTTGCGCTACGGGTTCAACTCGAACCTGGGCGTGACCGAAGAAGTCGCCCGCTATCTGTTCGTCTGGCTCACCTTTCTGGGCGCCATTTCTGCCTTTATCAAGAACTCCCACGTTCAGGTGGATACCTTCCTCAATCGCATGACACCGGGCGTACGCCGCACGGTACAGATCCTCAGCGACCTTGGCATGCTGGTCTGTTGCATCATGATTTTCACCGGTTGCTGGCAGCTCACGCTGCTCAATCTGCAGAACTACCTGCCGATCAGCGGTATCCCGGTCGGGGTGATGTATTTCGCCGGCGTGCCGGCCAGCCTGTGTATCGGCATCATCCTGCTGGTGCGCATTTATCGTCGCCTGTTCCGTGCCGCTGAAGGAGAGCAAGCATGACCGTCGCCATCTTCCTGATCACCCTGGTCGGCTGCATCCTGATCGGGATTCCCGTCGCCTTCTCGCTCTTGCTGTGCGGTCTGGCACTGATGCTGAACCTGGACATGTTCGATATCCAGATCATGGCCAGCAACCTGGTCAACGGTGCCGATAGCTTCCCGCTGCTGGCCATTCCGTTCTTCGTGCTGGCGGGCGAATTGATGAATGCCGGCGGCATTTCCAAGCGCATCGTCGATCTGCCGATGAAGCTGGTCGGCCACAAGCAGGGCGGCCTGGGTTATGTCGCCATCATTGCCTCGGTGCTGATGGCCAGCCTGTCGGGCTCGGCTGCGGCCGATACCGCAGCGCTGGGCATGGTGCTGCTGCCGATGATGAAGAAGGCCGGTTATGCCGAAGGCCGTTCGGCCGGCCTGATCGCTACCGGCGGCATCATCGCCCCGATCATCCCGCCGTCGATCCCCTTCATCATCTTTGGTGTAGCCAGCGGCGTGTCGATTTCCAAACTGTTCCTCGCCGGCATTGCCCCGGGCGTGATGATGGGTGTGGCACTGGCGATTGTGTGGTACTGGCAATCCCGCACCACCCAGTTGACCGCCTGCGTCAAGGCCACCCGAGCCGAGGTGTGGCAGTCGGTGCGTGATGGCGCCTGGTCGCTGATGCTGCCGATCATCATCGTCGGTGGTTTCCGCAGCGGTATCTTCACCCCGACCGAAGCCGGTGTGGTGGCTGCTGCCTATGCGCTGGCAATTTCGTTGTTCATCTACCGCGAGATGAAGCTGAAGGATCTGTATCACGTGCTGTATGCCTCGGCGGAAACCACGGCGGTCGTGATGCTGCTGGTGGCTGCGTCCGGGGTGTCGGCCTGGCTGATCACGATTGCCGAGTTGCCGATGATGGTGGCGGACATGATGTCGCCGCTGGTGGATTCGCCGATCCTGCTGATGCTGGTGATCATGCTGTTCATTGCCATGGTGGGCATGGTGATGGATCTGACACCGACCGTACTGATCCTGGTACCGGTGCTGATGCCGCTGGTGAAGCAGGCCGGCATCGACCCGGTCTACTTCGGTGTGATGTTCATCCTGAACTGCTCGATCGGGCTGATCACGCCGCCGGTGGGCAATGTGCTGAACGTGATCACCGGGGTCTCGCGCCTGCCGTTCGAGGCATGCGTGAAGGGTGTGCTGCCGTACCTGGGCGCCATGCTGGCCCTGTTGCTGCTGTTTGCCCTGTTCCC
>NZ_JBVVOL010000081.1:0-1508 GCF_055810895.1 Formivibrio sp. oc-25
CTGTTCATGATCTATTACGGCTTTGGTCTGTGCGCGGTGACGTGGAACCAGTCGGTGGATTCGCTGCCGGCACTGAGCGTGGGTTTGACCTATCTGCCGCTGCCGCTGGGTAGTATTGCGATCTTGCTGTTCATCATCGAGCTGATGGTGGCTGGTCCGCAAAATCAACGTCCGATCGTGACCTATGATCACGAACCTGGCCATACCGTTGCCGAGGAAGGGGAGCTGTAAATGGATGCATTCGTATTGATTGGCAGCATGGCGCTGCTGCTGGCGATCGGCGTGCCGGTGGCCTATTCGCTGGGGATTGCCTCGGTGGTGGGGGCCTTGTGGCTGGATATTCCGCTTGAGAGCATCATGATCAAGATTGCGAGCGGGGTGAACTCGTTCACGCTGCTGGCGATCCCGTTCTTTGTGCTGGCGGGCGCGATCATGGCCGAAGGGGGCATGGCGAACCGGCTGGTCTCGTTTGCCTATATTCTGGTGGGCTTCATCCGTGGTGGTCTGTCGCTGGTGAATATTCTGGCCTCGACCTTCTTCGGTGCGATTTCGGGTTCGTCGGTGGCCGATACGGCCTCGATCGGCTCGGTGCTGATTCCGGAGATGGAAAAGAAGGGCTACCCGCGTGATTTTGCCACGGCGGTGACGTGTTCGGGTTCGGTGCAGGCGATTCTGATTCCGCCGAGCCACAATGCGGTGATCTACTCGCTGGCGGCTGGCGGCACGGTATCGATCGGTGCCTTGTTCCTGGCTGGCGTGCTGCCGGGTCTGATGCTGGGTGGTACCCTGGCGGTGATGTGTATTTACTATGCTCACAAGCGCGGCTACCCGAAGGGTGATCCGATTCCGTTCAAGCAAGCGGTGAAGATGTCGATCGAAGCGATCTGGGGTCTGATGACGATGGTGATCATTCTGGGCGGGATTCTGTCCGGCATCTTCACTGCGACGGAATCGGCCTCGATTGCGGTGATCTGGTCGTTCTTTGTGACGATGTTCATTTACCGTGACTACAAGTGGAAGGATCTGCCGAAGCTGATTCACCGCACGGTGAAGACGGTGACGATCGTGATGATTCTGATTGGTTTTGCTGCGAGCTTTGGCTACATGCTGACGCTGATGCAACTGCCGTTGAAGATGACGATGTTCTTCACGGAACTGTCGGACAACAAGTACACGATTCTGCTGCTGATCAACCTGCTGCTGCTGGCACTGGGCACCTTGATGGACATGGCGCCGCTGATCCTGATCCTGACGCCGATTCTGTTGCCGCTGGTGAAGAGCCTGGGGATTGACCCGGTGCACTTTGGCATGGTGATGATGGTGAACCTGGGTATTGGCCTGATCACGCCGCCGGTGGGTTCGGTGCTGTTTGTGGGCAGTGCGGTAGCGAAGCTGAAGATCGAGCAGGTGGTGAAGAGCATGCTGCCGTTCTATGTGGGTTTGTTTGTGGTGTTGCTGATTGTGACCTATGTTCCGGTGGTGTCGTTGCTGCTGCCGTGGCTGGGCGG
>NZ_JBVVOL010000082.1:0-1462 GCF_055810895.1 Formivibrio sp. oc-25
CCATGCCTTTCAATGTCTTTCGATCGTTATCATTTAAGCTGTCGAGCACCCGAGATTTCGGGTGACCCAAGGAGCTAAAAATCTGGCAGGAAGTCATTGAACGATTCGAGCAGCAGGCTCCCGGTGCTGTCATGGCGCACTTGGCGTTGGATCAAGCATTGCCGGCCAGCTGGATAGACGAGGTGTTCCAGAATCATCGCAGTCGGCAATACCCGCGTGAGCTGCTGTTCTCCAGCGTGGTGGAGTTGATGCTGCTGGTCACGCTGGGGCTGCGGCCTTCGCTGCATTCGGCTGCACGCAAGATGGCCCAGCGCTTGCCCGTGTCGCTGGCCGCGCTGTATGCGAAGGTGCAGCGCACCGAGCCTGCAGTGCTGCGTGCGCTGGTGCAAGGCAGCGCCGAGCGCTTGCTGCCCCTGGCCAGCCATCTGCCTGAGCGCCAGAGCCTGCCGGGCTGGCAGTTGCGGGTGTTCGACGGCAACCATCTGCCGGGCAGCGAGAAGCGGCTTGCGGCGCTGCGTGGATTCCAGGGCGCGGCACTGCCGGGCCACACGCTGGTGGCCTACGACCCGGACAGCGCCCTGGTGTGTGACATCGTGGCCTGCGAGGACGCGTATGAGAGCGAGCGCACGGGTGCCGCCACCCTGATCGAGCGTGCCCAAGCCCGGCAGGTGTGGATCGGCGACCGACATTTCTGCACGCTGGCCATCATGCAAGGACTGGCCGCGCGCGGGGCGGGCTGCATTGTGCGCGAGCATGCGCACCATCCACGCCTGCAGTCGTGCGGGCCGTGGAGCACGCAAACGGACATAGAGACCGGGCGTGTGCGCGAGCAGGCCATCGCGCTGGTCGAACCCCACGCAGGCGAATTGAGGCACTGGCGACGTGTCGAGATCGCCCTGCACGCGCCGACCGACTCAGGCGATCAGACGCTTGTGCTGTGGAGCAATCTGCCCCCCGAAATCGACGCGGCTACGATCGCACGGCTGTACCGCAAACGCTGGCGCATCGAGGGTATGTTCGGGCGGCTGGAGTCGGTGCTCAACAGCGAGATCAAGACGCTGGGCCATCCACGCGCAGCCTTGCTGGGCTTTGCGGTGGCGGTGCTGGCGTACAACGTACTGGCCTTGCTCAAGCAGTTCATCGAACGGGCGCACCGCTCAGAGCACCCCGAGCTGGACGTCTCTACCTACCATCTGGCCGTGGACATCGCAGCCGACTATGGACCCATGCTGCGTATGCTGCCCCCCGAGCACCTGCCGCGCGCGTGCAGTGACCACCGGCAGCTGGTTGAGCATCTGCTACGGCTGGCCGCACGCATGAGTCCCAAGCAACTGGCCACCTCCAAACGCAAGCCCACGATCACCAAAGCCAAAGGCTATGTGGATGGCTCCATCGCCCGCTCACATGTCTCCACCGCTCGCATCCTCAAACAGGCAGCAGGGAAAAGACCTTGAAAGGCATG
>NZ_JBVVOL010000083.1:0-1414 GCF_055810895.1 Formivibrio sp. oc-25
TCCGGATCTGGCGCAATGGCTGATGGCGCAAGGCATCGAGACCATTTCGCTCAATCCGGATACGGTGGTCGATACTTCATTGCATTTGGCGCAGGCCGATGCGGTGAGTGTTGATTGCCATCCGGTTTAAAAATGCAAAACCCGGAAGTCGTCATGGTTTCCGGGTTTTGTTCGAAGATATGGGTTCTATTTGGGAAGCCAGGACTTTATCCACGACAGCACCAGTTGTACCTTGGGCATCTCCATCTTGGTTTTCGGCACGCATAAATGATGCGCGCACTTGGGAATGCCCTTGTTGCCGAACGGCATGACCAGCTGATGGCTTTCCAGAAATTCGTGTGCAAGCAGTGTGCTGTCGATGCAGACGCCGACCTTGTTCATGGCGGCGCGCAGGCTTAGATACGAGCGATCCAGATGGATGCCGCGCTCCATGCCTTCTGCATGTTCAAATCCCGGCAGATAGTGTTCGGCCCAGTGCCGCCATGAAACAACCGTGGTGTCGCAATGCACCAGGTTCATATTGGAAATCTGTTCGATTTCCATGCTGTTGGCTTCTGCCAATGCCGGGCTGCACAAGGGTACATAGCACTCGGAGGGCATCATGGCCTCGGTGCGTATCATGGGCGAGGAGGGCGGTTCGCCATACACAATGGCAATGTCCAGAGCGTTGTTGCTGAAATCCGCCGGCTCATGCACGGCCCAAAGTCTCAGGTCGGTATCCGGATAACGCTGCATGAACTCGTGCAGGCGCGGCACGATCCAGATGCTGGCAAAGCCCGGTGAGCTCTGGATGGTTACAAGCTGCCGCTGCGAGGATTGATCCATGATGGTCTGCATCTCAAGATCGATTTCCGCGAACGAGCGCTTGATCGCCGCATACAGCCTTACCCCGGCATCCGTCGGGACTGCCCCCTTTTTTCCCCGATCAAACAACTGAACCCCCAGCACCGATTCGAGCGACTGGATGGCATGGCTCACGGCCGAGGCGGTGACGGAGAGCTCCTGCGCCGCGATGGCAAAGTTTTTATGCAGGTAAGCAGATTCAAAGGCTTGCAGGCTTTTGATCGATGCTTTGCGCAGGGCGGGATAACGTTGAATTAATTTCATGGATGCACGAATTTTTGTCGCTTTTCACAGGTAGGAAGAGTTTTTAGACTACTTGAAACCATAAGTCAAACAAGGGATTTCGTGGCGGGTTGGCTGGGCGGGTTTGTCCGGCAGGCAGGGTGAAACATCAATGCGGTCATCGGATTGTGTACGCAGTGCGATGACCAGATTGATATTTTTTCATCGTGGAGCAACACCATGGCAGTCACTAACCTGAATGAACTCAACGCGCTAGTCGCCCGAGTCAAGCAAGCCCAACAAACCTTCGCGGGGTTCACGCAAGAGCAGGTGGACCATATCTTCCGTT
>NZ_JBVVOL010000084.1:0-1335 GCF_055810895.1 Formivibrio sp. oc-25
GGGCCTGTGCAGAATTTTGTGTAAACGGACCTTTGGCAGGAAACTGCCGCATTGTCCGGAGTCCACATGTCTACCAAGAAACACAGCATCCCTGATGAACTCGTCACCCAGTTGCTCGGCAACTATCAGAAACCCGAAGACTTGATTGGCGAAAACGGCCTACTCAAGCAACTGACCAAGCTGCTGGTCGAAAAGGCTCTCGATGCCGAGATGGCCCAGCATCTGGGTCACGACAAGCACGAGCCAGTTGCCAATGCCACGGGCAACACCCGCAATGGCAAGAGCAAAAAGACGCTGAAGGGCGATTTCGGCGAGTTGCCGATTGAGGTGCCGCGCGATCGTCACAGCACCTTTGAACCGCAGATCATCCCCAAGCACCAGACCCGCTGGGCGGGCTTCGACGAGAAGATTCTCTCGCTTTATGCACGCGGCATGACGGTGCGCGAGATCCAGAGCCATCTGGAAGAAATCTACGGTGCGGAAGTCTCGCCCAGCCTGATCTCGTCCGTCACCGATGCGGTGGCCGAGGAGGTCAAAACCTGGCAAGCCCGTCCGCTCGATCCAATCTACCCGATCGTTTATCTTGACTGCATCCACGTCAAAATCCGCGAAGGTGCGGTACGGGTCAAAGCGGTTTATCTGGCCATCGGCGTGACCATGACTGGCGAGAAGGAAGTGTTGGGCCTTTGGCTGTCGCAGACTGAGGGTGCCAAGTTCTGGCTGCAGGTTGTCACCGAACTCAGAAATCGTGGTGTGCAAGACATTTTCATTGCCTGCGTCGATGGACTGAAAGGCTTCCCTGAGGCTATTGAGGCGGTCTTCCCGAAAACCACGGTACAGCTGTGTATCGTGCATATGGTGCGGCACAGCCTGAACTATGTGTCGTGGAAGCGCCGGCCGGAAGTGGCAGCAGATCTGAAGCAGATTTACCAGTCCGCCACCGCCGAAGAGGCAGAACTGCGGTTGGGCGAGTTCGAAGCGAAATGGGACGATGAATATCTGCCGATTGGGCAATCCTGGCGGCGCAACTGGCCGAGATTGATCCCATTCTTCGACTACCCGCCGGAGATCAGGAAGGTCATCTACACGACCAATGCCATCGAATCGGTAAACATGAGCCTGCGCAAGTTGACCAAGAATCGGGGTTCATTCCCGAGCGACGAGGCGCTACTGAAATTATTCTATCTGGCACTTAGAAACATCAGCCAGAAATGGACGATGCCGATCCGGGATTGGAAAGCCGCCCTGAATCGCTTTACCATCGAGTTCGGCGAACGCATCGCCCAGCTTTAACCTGAAACCCGTTTACACAAAAATTCGGACACGCCCCGCCTT
>NZ_JBVVOL010000085.1:0-1274 GCF_055810895.1 Formivibrio sp. oc-25
TGAGGTAGCCTGAATTCCGTAGACACGCCTGTTTGGTAAAATCTGAACCAACAGGAGTGCGAAATGAGCAAGAGAGTAACGCAAAGCTATGCCCCGGAATTCCGGGCAGAAGCGATTAAGCTGGTGCTTGAACAAGGATTTTCGGCGGCAGAGGCGGCCGCACGGCTGAACATGAATCAGGGCACGCTAGCCTATTGGGTCACACAAGCCCGTAAGACCGGCAAAAACACCCCAGCTAAGGCAGAGGCGCAAAGTACTGCCGAATTGGCGGCAGAGAACAGGCAGCTACGCAAAGAGCTGGCCGAAGCCCGGATGGAGTGCGACATCCTAAAAAAAGCGACGGCGTACTTTGCCAGGGAGTCACTGCCCGGTACGCGTTCGTGAAGCAATGGCGAAGCCAATACCCGGTCAAGCTGCTGTGCCGGATTCTGGCGGTATCGCGCTGCGGGTTTTACGCTTGGTTGAAACGGCCACCTTGCCGACGTGCGCAGGAGAACGAACGGTTGCGCGTGGAAATTCGAGCGGCGCATGCCAAGACACGCCGCACCTACAGCGCCAAGCGCCTGCAAGATGAACTGGCAGAAGAAGGCATCAAAGCGGGTCGAGACCGGATTGCCCGATTGCGGCGAGAAGAAGGTATCCGCTGCATTCAGAAGCGCAAATTCAAAGCCACAACCAACTCGAACCACAGCCTGCCGGTGGCAGATAACCTGTTGAATCAGGAGTTCAAGCCCTGCAGGCCGAATGAAGTTTGGGTCAGCGACATCACCTACATTTCGACGGATGAAGGCTGGCTGTACCTGGCGGGCATCAAAGATGTATTTACCTGCGAGATCGTCGGCTATGCAATGGGATCGCGCATGACGCAGGAACTGGTCAGCCAAGCCCTGTGGAAAGCGGTGAAATGGAAACGTCCGGAAGCGGGCTTGATCCTGCATTCGGATCGGGGCAGCCAGTATTGCTCGCACAGCTATCGCAAGCTGGTTGATCAATTCAAACTGCGGGCCTCCATGTCGCGGCGTGGCAACTGCTACGACAACGCGCCGATGGAAAGCTTCTGGGGCAGCTTGAAGAACGAGTTGGTGCATCATCACCGATATAGCACCCGGCTAGAGGCGGAAGCGTCGATCCGGGAATATATCGAGATTTTTTACAATCGCCAACGGCGCCACTCGCGCCTTGGCAACGTGGCGCCGGCTGTGTTTGCACAAAAATTCAGCAAGCAGGCGGTCGGTATTTGAGCGAGGTGTGTCTTCGGTTGTCAGGACAGGTCA
>NZ_JBVVOL010000086.1:0-1271 GCF_055810895.1 Formivibrio sp. oc-25
TGCTCAAGCAGCGCAATAACCGCCCGATGCGCATCTCGCTCACCATGGCACTGGCTTGCCTGCTGGTGGTCGCGCCGCTGCAGGCGCTGGTAGGTGACGCGCATGGCTTGAATACCCTGAAACACCAGCCCGCCAAACTCGCCGCGATGGAAGGACTGTGGGAAACCCATCAGGGTGGCACGCCGCTCAACCTGTTCGGCATTCCCGACATGAAAGCCGAGGCCACCCGCTATGCCGTGCAAATTCCACACTTGGGCAGCCTGATCCTGACCCACAGTTTGGACGGCGAGATTCGCGGACTGAAAAGCTTCCCGCCCGAAGATCGCCCGAATGCCCTGATCGTTTTCTGGAGCTTCCGGATCATGGTTGGGCTGGGTGGCCTGATGATTCTGCTGGCTGGGCTAGGGGCATGGCTCTATCGACGTGGCAGCCTGTACGAATCGCGCCCTTACCTGCGCTTTGCGGTCGCCATGGGGCCATCCGGTTTCATTGCCCTGCTTGCCGGCTGGGTGACCACCGAAGTCGGCCGGCAGCCCTGGGTGGTGTATGGGCTAATGCGCACGGTCGATGCGGTCTCACCGGTTACGCACCAGCAGGTCAGCACCTCACTGTTTATCTTTGTCGTGGTGTATTGCCTGGTCTTTGGCACCGGCATCTATTACCTGCTCAAGCTGCTGCGGCACGGCCCCCAGGCAGGCCATGATCCTTTGCTGGATACAGCGCATGCTGCACAGGCCGGACGGCACCCACTGCAAGGCGCAGCGCTTTCGATTGATTCACAGGAAGGAGGCAAGGATGCTTGATCTGGCCTTGGTAGGGGCAGCCATCATTGCCCTGGGTGTGTGGATTTACGTGGTGCTGGATGGGTTTGATCTGGGGATCGGCATCCTGTTTCCGTTTTTCCCGGCCGATGAAGATCGCCAAGTAATGATGAATTCGGTCGCTCCGGTCTGGGATGGCAATGAAACCTGGATGGTGCTGGGCGGTGCGGGGTTGTTCGCGGCCTTTCCGGTGGTGTATTCCGCCGTGCTTTCCGCGTTGTACCTGCCCTTGCTGTTCATGCTGGTCGGGCTGATCTTGCGTGGCGTGGCATTTGAAATCCGCGCCAAATCGCACCGAACCCGCCCGATCTGGGATCTGGCCTTCATGCTGGGTTCAGCGCTGGCCACCTTTTGCCAAGGAGTGGCGCTGGGCTGTAAACCGGCATGCAAAACTTTCCAGGTTTCCGGGGTGATCGGCATCCAATAGTTTCCACCCCGGGTTGTGCAACC
>NZ_JBVVOL010000087.1:0-1269 GCF_055810895.1 Formivibrio sp. oc-25
TACCGTTCCTGATCCTGCTGCTCATCGCCCTGCTCATCATGACCTTCTTCCCACAAACCATCCTCTGGCTACCTCAGACCATGGGGTATGCTACGGCTGGGTAAGGCGGGAATCACCCGGGCTGGTATGATCCGGCCCGGTTTCTGAAATTGATTTAACGAGGATACTGATCGGTAATGGCCAAGACCGTAGAGGAAATTGCCAAGGATCTTGGTGTGTCGATCACCACGGTACGACTGGTCATCAATGGCCAGGCGCAGAAATACCGTATCAGCGCCAATACCCAGAAAAAGATCGAGGATTATGTTGCGCGGCATGGCTATGTACTCAACCATGCCGCACGCAGTCTGAAATTGCGGCGCAGCGATGCTATCGGTTTTGTGGTGCCTGATCTGGCCAATGCGTTTTTTGCGCGCCTGATGGCTGAGCTCGAAATATTGTGCCGGGATCGCGATCTGGTGCTGCTGACGGCCTCGACGCATGAGGATCCGGCACTGGAAGATCGTGCGATTGAAAGTCTGCTTTCACGCGGTGTGGATGGTCTGGTGATCGCGCCATGCCAACTGCCCAATCATAAGCAGTTGTTCGGCAAGAAAAACAAGACTGCCGTGGTACTGGTTGACCGGGATTACAACCAGTTGCGCTATCCAACCGTGCAGAGCGACAACTATCACAGTGCGCTGGATCTGGCGCGACGGATATTGGCCGAAAAGCCGGCAGAACTTTATTTTCTGTGTGGCAGAAGCGATTTGCCGAGTATTCAGGATCGCATGCGTGGATTTTCCGTGGCCATGCAGGAAGCTGCGATGCCGAGCGGGTGGATTCGCCATGCCGAGCAGGATAGCGCCAAAGCCGGCTACGAGATGATGTCTGGCTTGATTGGCGGGGCCGGGCATATACCGGCAGCCTTCATGTGTTCATCCTTGCTGATACTTGAAGGTGCGCTGCAGGCCATCAAGGAGCGGGGAGGGCGCATACCCGCCGATCTTCTGATCGGCACATTCGACGATCACGCGATGCTCGATCTGTTGCCCAATCGGGTATTGTCAGCCAGACAGGATGAAGCCCAGCTTGCCGTGCTGGTGTTTGATCGCCTGCTCGAGCAGATGGCGGGCGGCGAGGTGACACAGATGCGCAATATCGTGCCGTGCCGGCTGATTTGCCGTAACTGATTTCCTGTTTTTCAAATACACAAAGCCCGCGACCATGATGGTGCGGGCTTTGTTTCTTTTCAGCCTGGCCTGATTGGCTTTCCTTGGTGCGCCTCAT
>NZ_JBVVOL010000088.1:0-1248 GCF_055810895.1 Formivibrio sp. oc-25
CAGAATGGCGATGCCTTGCTCGAAATCGGTACTCCAGGGCGAGCCGTAATTGAGCCGGATGCAATGCCGGTACTGACAGCTGGCCGAAAAAATCGGCCCCGGCGCGATGCTGATTCCCTGCGCGGCAGCGTGCTGGTGCAGGACCAGCGTATCGAAACCTTCGGCAAACTCCACCCAGAGGAAATACCCGCCCTGCGGACGCGAGACCCGGATATCGGCGGGAAAGTGGCGGCGAATGGCTTCGTTCATGCTGCCCAGTTGTGATTCCAGCGCGTGCCGCAATTTGCGCAGGTGTTTGTCATAGCCGCCAGTTTGCAGGTAATCCGCCAGGGCCACTTGCGAAGGCATGCTGGCCGAGAGCGTGGTCATCAGTTTCAGCTGTTCGATTTCCTTGCCAAAGCGTCCGGGCGCGACCCAGCCGATGCGGTAGCCCGGCGCCAGGTTTTTGGAAAACGAACTGCAGTGCATCACCAGACCTTGCTGGTCATAGGCCTTGGCCGGCAGCGGCTGGCGATTGCCAAAGTAGAGTTCGCCATACACATCGTCCTCAATCAGCGGAATTTCATGCCTGGCCAGCAGCGCAACCAGCACCTGCTTGCGCGCATCGCTCATGGTGGCGCCCATCGGATTCTGGAAGTTGGTCATGAACCAGCAAGCCTTGACCGGATGCCGGGCGATGGCCTGTTCGAGCACATCGAGATCAATGCCATCCTTGGGATGCACCGGGATTTCCAGCGCTTTCATGTTCAGGCGTTCCAGCGCCTGGGCCGCGGCATAAAACCCGGGCGATTCGATGGCGATAAGATCACCCGGTTTGGCCACGGCGCTCAGGCACAGGTTCAGCGCTTCGATCGCGCCATTTGTGACGATAATCTGCTCCGGCGGTTGCGGCATGCCCATGCCCAGGTAGCGCAGCGCGATCTGCTGGCGCAGCGCCAGATTGCCCGGTGGCAGACTGGCCACGGTATCCCACGGATCGATAAAACGCGCCGATGCCGCCAAGGATTTGGCGAGCCGGGGCAGCGGGAACAGCTTGGGTGAAGGAAAGGCGGAACCCAGCGGCAGGATATTGCGATCCTGCACCGCGCCCAGCACGGAAAAAACCAGTTGGCTGATATCGACCGAGGTCGATAGCCGCGGGTCGTGCCGGGGTTCGGGTTCCAGCAAGGGCGTCTGCCCCGTGCCGGCCACGTAATAGCCGGAGCGTTCGCGCGCGCGCACCAGTCCCAGGTCCTCCAGCCGGTAATA
>NZ_JBVVOL010000089.1:0-1248 GCF_055810895.1 Formivibrio sp. oc-25
CAGAATGGCGATGCCTTGCTCGAAATCGGTACTCCAGGGCGAGCCGTAATTGAGCCGGATGCAATGCCGGTACTGACGGCTGGCCGAAAAAATCGGCCCCGGCGCGATGCTGATCCCCTTCGCGGCAGCGTGCTGGTGCAGGACCAGCGTATCGAAACCTTCGGCAAACTCCACCCAGAGAAAATACCCGCCCTGCGGACGCGAGACCCGGATATCGGCGGGAAAGTGGCGGCGAATCGCTTCGTTCATGCTGCCCAGTTGTGATTCCAGCGCGTGCCGCAATTTGCGCAGGTGTTTGTCATAGCCGCCGGTCTGCAGGTAATCCGCCAGGGCCACTTGCGAAGGCACGCTGGCCGAGAGCGTGGTCATCAGCTTCAGTTGCTCGATTTCCTTGCCAAAGCGTCCAGGCGCCACCCAGCCGATGCGGTAGCCCGGCGCCAGGTTTTTGGAAAACGAACTGCAGTGCATCACCAGACCTTGCTGGTCATAGGCCTTAGCCGGCAGCGGCTGGCGATTGCCAAAGTAGAGTTCGCCATAGACATCGTCTTCAATCAGCGGAATTTCATGCCTGGCCAGCAGTGCAACCAGCGCCTGCTTGCGCGCATCGCTCATGGTGGCGCCCATCGGGTTCTGGAAGCTGGTCATGAACCAGCAAGCCTTGACCGGATGCCGGGCGATGGCCTGTTCGAGCACATTGAGATCAATGCCATCCTTGGGATGCACTGGGATTTCCAGCGCTTTCATGTTCAGGCGTTCCAGCGCCTGGGCTGCGGCATAAAACCCGGGTGATTCGATGGCGATAAGATCACCCGGTTTGGCCACGGCGCTCAGGCACAGGTTCAGCGCTTCGATCGCGCCGTTGGTGACAATGATCTGCTCTGGCGGCTGTGGCATGCCCATACCCAGATAGCGCAGCGCGATCTGCTGGCGCAGCGCCAGATTGCCCGGTGGCAGGCTGGCCACGGTATCCCACGGATCGATAAAGCGTGCAGATGCCGCCAAGGATTTGGCCAGCCGTGGCAGCGGGAACAGCTTGGGTGAAGGAAAGGCGGAACCCAGCGGCAGGATATTGCGATCCTGTACCGCGCCCAGCACGGAAAAAACCAGCTGGCTGATATCGACCGAAGTCGATAGCCGCGGGTCGTGCCGAGGTTCGGGTTCCAGCAGGGGAGTCTGCCCCGTGCCGGCCACGTAATAGCCGGAGCGTTCGCGCGCGCGCACCAGTCCCAGGTCCTCCAGCCGGTAATA
>NZ_JBVVOL010000090.1:0-1227 GCF_055810895.1 Formivibrio sp. oc-25
GGTGGCGTTGCAGCAGGTGGCTCGTTTGCTGCCCGTGCGCGCCGCCTGTGTGAAAACGCCGAGATCATGGTGATCGAACGCGGTCCGGATGTTTCGTTTGCCAACTGCGGCCTGCCCTACTTTATCGGTGGCGAGATTGCGGCACGCGATGCACTGGCCGTGCAGACACCGGCAACGCTGCAATCAATGCTGAATCTGGATGTGCGTACCCGCAGTGAAGCCATCCGCATCGACCGCGCCAACAAACGCGTGGAGATTCGTCACCTCGACACTGGCGGCGTGGAATGGCAAAGCTACGACAAGTTGATGCTCGCCCCCGGTGCCTCGCCCCTGCGCCCGGATCTGCCCGGCATCGATGATGAGCGTGTTTTCACGCTGCGCAACTTGCAGGATATGGACCGCATTGCTGCTGCCACCGAATCGGGCATGCGTGCGGTGGTGATCGGTGCCGGCTTCATCGGTCTGGAAATGGCCGAACAACTGCACCACAAGGGTTTATCGGTGCAACTGGTGGAGATGCAGCATCAAGTTTTCCCGCAACTCGATGCACCGATGGCGGCACTGCTGGAAAGCGAACTGCGCCGCCACGACATCGGCCTGACGCTGGGCGACGGCGTAGCCAGTTTTGGATCGACTGAAGATTTCGTGCGCTGCCATCTGTGTTCGGGCAAGGTGCTGGATGCCGATCTGGTCATCATGTCGATCGGTGTGAAACCCGATACCGAACTGGCACGTGAAGCCGGTCTGCAATTGGGGCCACGCGGGCATATCGTGGTCGATGAATTCCAGCGCACTTCCGACCCCGATATCTACGCTGCCGGCGATGCCGTGGAAACACTCGATCGGGTTTTGGGCGGCAAGACCGTGGTGCCGATGGGTGGCCCGGCCAACCGCCAGGGCCGTGTGGCAGCGGATCACATCTTCCTGGGCGACAAGGCCCGCCCCTATCCGGGTTCGCTCGGCACCGCCATCGTGCGCGCTTTCGAAGTCAGTGCCGGCATGACCGGCTGGAGCGAAAAGCGCCTGCAGGCAGCAGGAAAAGCCTATGAAACCGTTACCGTCAACGATCACCAGCACGCCACATATTACCCTGGTGCCAAGTCGCTGACGCTGAAAATCCTGTGGGAACCGGAAAGCGGCAAATTGCTTGGCGCACAGGCCTGCGGCTTTGAAGGTGTCGACAAACGTCTGGATGTACTGGCCACAGCCATCGTCGGCGGCATGACG
>NZ_JBVVOL010000091.1:0-1208 GCF_055810895.1 Formivibrio sp. oc-25
TCAGGCGCTCAAGGAGTGGCAGAAAAACAAGCCAGGATTATTCAATAAGCGCATTATCAATCGTCCGGGACTGGACAACTAGCGGGTATGTCGATCCGGCATCCTTAGATGCCCAATCCCTCTATAGCACATCCGAACTGGCAAATGTTTCGGCCATGATCGTGGCCGATAGCGCACTGCATGACACTGGTAAAACGTTGATTACGGAGGATGGCATCCCTTACGCGGGGGCAGCGAAGTCGGCTAGCTCGCCTCTGGTGTTCAAGGATTTGAACGGCAATGGGATACTCGATACTTATGAAGATTATCGCAAGTCGGTCAATGAGCGCGCTGAAGACTTGCTGTCCAGAATGACCATTGAAGAAAAGGTGGGCTTGATGACCGTGAACAACGGCTTCATGCGTACCAGTGCACTCTGCCCAAGCAGCACTCCTATGCTTAAGAATCGGGATTTGGTTTGCGAGCAGACCATCATTGCCTATGGTGGGATGGTTGCCATCAATGCGATGAGTGAAATCATCAACGATCACAATAGCCGCTACATCGTTACCCGCGATGCCAGTCCTGCACCATCGACCCTTGCAAGATGGACCAACCAGGTGCAAGAGGTAGCCGAAGAATCCCGGTTGGGGATCCCTGCCGTTATTGTTGCCAATCCGCGCGACCATAATGCAACAGGGGTTGGTTTTGCGGAATCTTCTGGTAACTGGCCAGGTACGCTAGGGATGGCAGCGGCTGCACTGGGAGACAAGACAAAGAATGGTAGCCAAACACTGATTCGCGATTTTGCCAACCTATCGGTTAAAGAATGGGTCGCTGCAGGTGTTCGCAAAGGTTATATGTACCAGGCCGACCTTGCAACAGAACCCCGTTGGTCGCGCGTGAATGGGACATTTGGTGATGACCCTGATCTAATTTCTGAAATTCAAACTCAATTGATTGAAGGCTTCCAGTCTCAGCAGTTGGTATCGAATAGCAATGTGACCGCCCGTATGGGGGTTGCCATGACTACCAAGCATTTCCCCGGCAATGGTATTGCGCCAAACGGTATCGATTCGCATGGTCATGAGGGAATGGCAGCAGTCTACTCATCGCCGAACAGTTTAACAGGATGGTGAAAAACCAAACCCCACCTTCGGTTTTTCACCCCTGAATTTCAAAAAACTGCTTCCTCTTCAAAATCAGCCTGATTTTTCGTCAAATCAGAC
>NZ_JBVVOL010000092.1:0-1196 GCF_055810895.1 Formivibrio sp. oc-25
TTCGACCAGGTGGTGTTCGTGACTTCCTCGTATGGTCTGGGCGAATCGGTGGTGCAGGGGCTGGTCAACCCGGATGAGTTCTACGTGCACAAGCCCACGCTGGCCGCCGGCCGCCCGGCAGTGATCCGGCGCACGCTCGGCAGCAAGCTTAGCCGCATGATCTACGACGACGAACCGGTTGCTGGCCGCTCGGTGATCAGCGTCGACACCCCGGAAAAACTCTCGCGCCAGTTCTCGCTGACCGATGCTGACGTATGCGAACTCGCCCGCTATGCCGTGATCATCGAACAACACTATGGCCGGCCGATGGACATCGAATGGGGCAAGGATGGCGAAGACGGCCAGCTCTATATCCTGCAGGCCCGCCCGGAAACGGTGAAATCGCAGGAAAGCAAGACCGATCGCCTGCAGCGTTTCCGCATGCTGGAAAGCGGCGAAGTGCTGACCGAAGGCCGCGCCATTGGCCAGAAGATCGGGGTGGGGCGCGTGCGCATCGTCAAGGCGCACCACGAAATGAAGAAGGTCAAACCGGGCGATGTACTGGTGGCCGACATCACCGACCCGGACTGGGAACCGGTGATGAAGCGCGCTGCCGCCATCATCACCAACCGCGGAGGCCGCACCTGCCACGCCGCCATCATCGCGCGTGAACTCGGCGTGCCTGCAGTGGTGGGCTGCGGCGATGCCACCAAAGTCTTGTATGACGGCGATCTGGTCACCGTCTCTTGCGCCGAGGGGGAAACCGGCAAGGTCTACGCCGGCGAAGTGAAATACGAATGCGTCGACTTGGCGCAACAAACGCTGCCGGAACTGCCGGTGAAGCTGATGATGAACGTCGGCAACCCCGAACTCGCGTTCGAATTCTGCCAACTGCCCAATCACGGTGTCGGCCTGGCGCGGACCGAATTCATCATCAACCGCATGATCGGCATTCACCCCAAAGCCTTGCTCGCCTGGCCGAATGTGCCGGCAGAGATCAAGCCGCAGATCGAAGCGCGTATTGCCGGCTACCCCTCGGCTGTTGACTTCTACGTGAGCAAGCTGGCAGAAGGCATTGCCACGCTGGCGGCTGCCTTCTGGCCGAAGAAAGTGATCGTGCGCATGTCGGATTTCAAATCGAACGAATACGCCAACCTGCTGGGTGGCAACGCGTACGAACCGCATGAAGAGAACCCGATGATCGGCTTCCGCGGTGC
>NZ_JBVVOL010000093.1:0-1144 GCF_055810895.1 Formivibrio sp. oc-25
GAAGAAGTACCGCGCTTCATGTTTATCTGGCTGACCTTCTGCGGCGCTGTCGTCGCCATGAAGCAGAACACCCACATCAACGTGAACATGTTTGTGCACATGGTCGGCAAGCCGGTGCAGAAACTCTTTTACGCCATCACCCAGGTGCTGGTGCTGATCTGCGGTATCTACATCACCTACGGTACCGTGATGCTGCATACCGTGATTGCCGAAAACGCCTCGCCGGTGCTGCAGATCAGCACGCTGTGGGTGTATGGCGTGACCTATATCGCCGGCCCCGGTCTGGCATTGATCGCCTTCGTCAACCTGATCCGCCTGGCCTTGGGCCGCGTCACCGATCAGGAACTGGCCGAAAGCCATGAGGATGATCCCGAGATGCTGGCCGAGCGCGAGCTGGACAAGGTGGGTGAAGAGCTGGCGCATGAAGAAGAAGCGCGTCGCGCTCAGGCAGGAGAGAAGAAATGACACTGATTATCTATGTGGTGGCGCTGCTCTTTTTCGTGGCCATCGGTACGCCGATTTCCTTTGCCCTGTTGGGCTGTGCCCTGGCACTGATGGTGCACTTGGGCATGATGGACCCGCAGATCGTGGTGCAAAACATGTGGGATGGCGCCAACAGCTTCCCGCTGCTGGCCGTGCCGTTCTTCATGCTGGCTGGTGAATTCATGAATGCCGGCGGCATGACCAAGCGCATCATCAAGCTGGCGATGGCCTGGGTCGGCCATATCAAGGGTGGTCTGGGCTACGTGGCGGTTATCGCTGCCGTGATCATGGCATCCCTGTCCGGTTCGGCCGTGGCCGATACCGCTGCACTGGCTGCGATCCTGTTGCCGATGATGAAGAGCGCTGGCTACAACCTGCCGCGTTCGGGTGGTCTGATCGCTGCCGGCGGCATTATCGCCCCGGTGATTCCGCCGTCGATCGGCATGATCCTGTTGGGTGTGGCCGGTCAGGTATCGATCGCCAAGCTGTTCCTCGCCGGTATCGTGCCGGGCATCCTGATGGGTGTCGCGATCATGGTGACCTGGTACTTCGTTGCCCGCAAGGATGACGTGGTCGTGGAACCCAAGGTATCGATGAAGCAGCGCCTGATCGAAACGCGCAATGCCTTCTGGGCCTTGCTGTTGCCGGTCATCATCATCGG
>NZ_JBVVOL010000094.1:0-987 GCF_055810895.1 Formivibrio sp. oc-25
AGCCCCCAGCAGGGTGCCGCCACGCAGTACGTTACGGCGCGATACGTCGATGATTTCTTTCTTCATTCTCTTCTCCTTAATGCTGCAAGGTGATTTGTCTGTTCAGCATCCGGCATGTGCCAGTTTATTTATCCGGTAACCAGCCTTTGCTGGTTTGTTATAGCGCCGGAATTGGCCAGAGCCGCTAGCCTGTTTGGGCTCTGGCCGGTGCGAGGTATGTCCGAGGATGTGATTAATACCAACGCACGAGTAGTCTATGTCCTGTAACTACTAGGTGATAGCGAAAAATATTCGCGTATGGCTGAATTTAATTCAGTGATTATGCTTGAATTGCAAACAGGTGTTTTTGTGCATTTTTATTTCCTGTTTCTTTCATTCATACAAAGATTCATGGCTTGGGCAGGATTTTTTTGTCATGTCGGTGGAGTGTGATTTTTTACCTCTCATGGAAATTCCTGTTTGTTGGTGTGTTTTTAATACGTTGAAAATAAAGTAATAATTTCATTTATTTCTGTTTGTGCAGGAGTTGTTTATTTTTTGTAGTTGTGAAATATTAACTACTTTGCAGGCTGTTCGATCTTGCGCGGCTGCTTTTAATATTGTGCATGGCAACAAATCTTCCCACTAAAGGAATTGCACGGTATGAACGCATTACTCACAACTGGCCAGCTGGTAATCGACCTATCTCAACTACGCATGAGCGATGTGCATCGGGTGGGCGGCAAGAATGCCTCGCTCGGCGAATTGATCTCGCAACTCTCTGCCAAGGGTGTGCGCGTGCCGGGTGGTTTTGCCACGACCGCCGAGGCCTGGCACCAGTTTCTGTCGCACCTTGGCTTGGCCGAACGTATCGACGATTTGCTGTCAGCGTTGGATGTCGATGACGTACATGCGCTGGCTGAAGTCGGCAAACAAATCCGCGACTGGATCATGCTGACGCCGCTGCCCGACGCGCTGGAGCAGGCGATTGTCGACAGCTATGCCGCG
>NZ_JBVVOL010000095.1:0-900 GCF_055810895.1 Formivibrio sp. oc-25
TGTCTAGTTTCGTACGATCATATCTCGCAACGTATCCTGAAACTTGCCACTGCGCGCGAGGTTTTGGGTAGTCTTCTGGCAGACCTCAAGGCTCAGAGATTATGATCGTCCGATTACACAAACAAGCCCGTACCACACCTGCCATCCGCGCTGAAATCCAGGCCGCGCCTGCCTCTGTTTCCAACCCGGAGTTGGCCGAGCGCTATGGCGTTACGCTTCCGACCATCCGCAAGTGGCGCAACCGACAGTCTGTTGAAGATCGGTCGCATACAGCCCACCGCCTTCAAACCACGCTGACGACCGCACAGGAATTGATTGCCGTCGAGTTGCGCAAAATGCTCAAACTCACACTGGATGATTTACTGGTCGTCGTACGTGAATTTCTCACCCCCCATGTTTCTCGAGCCGGTCTGGCGCGGTGCCTGAATCGCTATGGTGTGAACCGCCTGCGCGATCTGGAGCCTGTTCCGGTAACCACGCCAAGCGCCAAACCTTTTAAAGACTACGAACCCGGCTTTGTGCATGTGGATGTCAAATATCTGCCCCAGATGCCGGATGAGACCTGCCGGCGCTATCTGTTCGTTGCAATTGATCGTGCAACGCGCTGGGTTTTCGTGCAAATTCGCCCCCACAAGACCGCAGCCACTGCTCGCGCATTTCTCTCGGCTCTGTCGAAGGCGGCTCCTTTCAAGATCAACATCTTGCTGACCGACAATGGCAGCGAATTTACCGACCGGTTATTCAACAAGCAGAAGCAGGCCAGCGGTGAACATGAATTTGATCAACTTTGTGCTGCCCTCAACATCGAACATCGCCTGACCAAGCCTAAACACCCACAAACCAATGGCATGGTTGAACGGTTCAATGGCCGAATCGCGGATGTGCTGGCCACGCATCGTT
>NZ_JBVVOL010000096.1:0-854 GCF_055810895.1 Formivibrio sp. oc-25
TGGACCAACACCCAGCCGAACATGCCGGCCTGGGGCGCCAAGGATCGTCGGATCGGCAACAACCCGTTCATCATGGCTGTTCCGCGCGCCGAGGGCCATGTCGTAGTCGATATGGCTGTGGCCCAGTTCTCCTACGGCCAGATGGAAGCTGCTGCACTTCGCGGCGAGCAACTGCCGGTACCTGGCGGCTTCGACGAGCACGGCAATATCTCGTGCGATCCGGTCGCCATCTCCAAGACCTGGCGCGTACTGCCGATCGGTTTCTGGAAAGGTTCCGGTCTGTCGATCGTGCTTGATCTGGTTGCAGCGGTTCTCTCTGGTGGCAACTCCTCGTTCAAGGTCGGCCAGTTGGGTGGCGATGAATTCCAGCTCTCGCAAGTACTGATCGCGATCGATGCCACCGCCATTGCCGGCAACGAATTCCTCTCGTCCGCCGTGAACGAAGTACTGGCCGACATCAAGGCTTCCGAGCGCGTAAACGAAAACCAGGAAATCCTCTATCCGGGCGAGAAAGAGCTGAAGACCCGCCTGCAGAATCTGGAGCAAGGCATTCCGGTGGAAGACGTGGTCTGGGAAAAACTGAAGTCTCTCTGATCACCAGCCCTAATCCGAAGCGGGAGGAGCGGCCCGACTGCAATTTGCGACATTGCGCGTCGACACGGCTTCCTCCTCCTCAAACTCCTCCCGTTCCGGATATCTGGCAAAATGAACTTGCGATACTGATAAGCAATCTCAGTATCGAACCCCACAGGAGAAACCAAAATGGAAGCAAAAGCCTGCGTATTGCATGAAGAAAAAGACCTGCGCATCGAGAATGTGCCGGTCGCAGAAATGAAGGATGACCAGGTACTGGT
>NZ_JBVVOL010000097.1:0-826 GCF_055810895.1 Formivibrio sp. oc-25
TCCTTGCCGTCACGCAGCAGCTTGGCCTTGCCCAGCTCGAACTTGTAGTCGTATTCGTCCAGCACCAGCGGCACATTGCCGCGCAACAGGCGCATGTAGACCGGGCCCTTGTGCTCGGCAATCGCCGGTACAGCCTGTTCCAGATCGAGCGCATCGCACGGATCGACCACGGTCAGCCCCGGAATGCCGCGCACCATGGCGATGTCCTCAGTCGCCTGGTGGCTCGGGCCATAACCGGTCGTCAGGCCGGGCAGGGCACAGGCCACTTTCACATTGAGGTTTTCCTCGCAGATCACCTGATGCAGGAAGTCGTAAGCGCGACGGGTACCGAAAGCAGCGTAGGTGGTGATGAACGGGGTGAAGCCTTCCTTGGCCATGCCGCCGGCAGCGCCCATCAAAAGCTGTTCAGCCATGCCCATCTGGAAGAAACGCTCCGGGTGGGCATCGCGGAAGATGTGCAAGTCGGTGTACTTGGCCAGGTCGGCGGTCATGCCGACGATGTCCTGGCGGGTCTTGGCCAGCTCGGCCAGTGCATGGCCAAACGGTGCCGGCTTGGTCTTCTGGCCTTCGCCGGCGATGGAAGCGATCATCGCCGATGTGGTCAGGCGGGGTTTCTTGGCGGTAGCGGTGCTCATCATGCGTCTCCTGTCACTTGGGATTCATCCAGAATGGCGATGGCCTGCTGCCATTCGGGGGCATCGACGCGGATGAAGTGGTTCTTGTCGCGGGTTTCAAGGAAGGGCACGCCCTTGCCCATCAGGGTATCGAGCAGGATGACGCGCGGCTTGGCTTCCTGGAGATTGCGTGCGGTATCGAAGGCATCGAG
>NZ_JBVVOL010000098.1:0-695 GCF_055810895.1 Formivibrio sp. oc-25
AGCCCCCAGCAGGGTGCCGCCACGCAGTACGTTACGGCGCGATACGTCGATGATTTCTTTCTTCATTCTCTTCTCCTCGATACTAGTTAAATTGCTGCTATTGGTGTGATACGAGAGAACGTCTACTACAAGTTATGGCCGACTTAGTGGATCAGCATGCCGCCATTAAAATAGTGCCGATTACGCCGAGTCGTTATTTGCCAAAATGAGCGCTTTTCATGGAAAAGCGCTCGAAATCACATGATGAGTGTTTAAGCCAGCCATCCTTTGATCGTGTTGCACATGACCGAAGTCGAGATGCCGTAACGATCGTGCAGGGTCGGCAGCGCGCCGGCATCCAGGAACTCGTCCGGCAGGGCGATCTGACGGAACGGCGGGGTGACACCGTTACACAGCAAGGTCGTCGCCACGGCTTCGCCCAGTCCGCCGACTACGGTGTGGTTTTCCGCCACGATCACCAGACGGCCCGGACGGCCGGCTTCGCGCAGGATGGTGGCCGTATCGAGCGGCTTGATCGTCGGGCAGTGCAGCACGGCCACATCGATTTTGTCAGCGGCCAGTTCCTTGGCGACTTCCAGCGCACGCATGGTCATCAGGCCGGTGCCGATGATCAGTACATCCTTGCCGTCACGCAGCAGCTTGGCCTTGCCCAGCTCGAACTTGTAGTCGTATTCGTCCAGCACCAGCGGCACATT
>NZ_JBVVOL010000099.1:0-657 GCF_055810895.1 Formivibrio sp. oc-25
AAAAACTTGGCCAGAAATGACCGCTTTTTTCAGTTAATCACGCCGGAATAGTGGGGTAACAGAATCAGAATGGGGTTAATTGACCGGATCAGATGGGGTGGATTCCGGTACAAACCTTGTACGGCCTTAGCGCCGGCCATGCACCGCCGCGACAATGCCCGAAACAACAATGATGGCCATGCCCAGCAGACTCATCGCAGAGGGTAGCTGGCCAAATATCAGCCAGCCGAGCAGACCGGCCCAGAAGAGTTGCAGATAGTTCAATGGCGCCAGGGTTGAGGCCGGGGTATGCCGATAGGCAACGGTAAACAGGTAATGCCCGACACCGCCTGCGAGACCCAGCCACAGGAATAGCACGGCATCGAGTGGCGACAACTGGAAATCTGTCCAGAAACCGGGCAGGCCCAGACTCAGCACAATCACACTGACCAGGGCCGAGTAATACAGCATGACAATGCTGCGTTCCGTGCTGCCCAGCAGGCGGGACAGCAGTTGATAGAGGGCATCCATGCAGGCGGCCAATAGCACGCAGACCACCCCGACCGGATCAAGCTGGCCGCCGGGATGCGCGATCAGCAGCACCCCCAAGAAGCCGGCAATCACACACCATCCCCGCACGCTGCCGATGGTTTCCTTCAGCAGGTATTTGGCGAGCAG
>NZ_JBVVOL010000100.1:0-632 GCF_055810895.1 Formivibrio sp. oc-25
CCACCAAGGAACTGATGCCGTTCTACCTCGTCGCCCTGCTCTCCGTCTTCGCCTTCGCTTACATCCCGGCCCTGACGATCTAAGCTGCATTACTGTACAGATTTTCACCCCCCCAATCGCCACCGGTAACGGTGGCGATTTCTTTTTTCGGAAATAACCCGTTATTGCCAGCGCAACAGGCTCTAAGCGCAGCATTGCTCCCGACAAAATCGGTGGGGGGTGCTCCAGCACAGGCAATCAAACCATGAATTTTATTCACCGATACCCGAATATTTGTCGCTATTCAGCAGTAGTTGAAGTTTTTAGACTACTCCCATCGCAACATGATTATTAATTGCTGCGAAATGAAGCCAATTACCTTAAATGTTGGAGAATTTTATGGATATGGAACGAAAAAGACTGGTTGAGGAACTCAAACAGTCAGCCTACCGCATCCGCCGCTATGCGCTGCGCATGGGTGAGGTG
Organism: Formivibrio sp. oc-25; assembly: GCF_055810895.1. Lineage (NCBI taxonomy): Bacteria > Pseudomonadati > Pseudomonadota > Betaproteobacteria > Neisseriales > Chitinibacteraceae > Formivibrio > Formivibrio sp. oc-25. The sequence goes on from NZ_JBVVOL010000100.1 coordinate 466, forward strand.
CAGGGCCAGGGTTACATCGGACAGGCATTGGGTATTGCCGATATGCTGGCCGTCGCTTACAGCCATGCCATGACGTACAAGCCGGAAGAGCCGGAATGGGAAGGCCGCGACCGATTCCTGCTCTCGCATGGCCACTACGCCATTGCCCACTACGCCGCGCTGATCGA
>NZ_JBVVOL010000101.1:0-583 GCF_055810895.1 Formivibrio sp. oc-25
TGCGGCAAGTGCAAGTTCTGCCAGGCCGGTGAGCATCAGCATTGTCTGGATATGTGGTTCTACGGCAGTGCCATGCGTACCCCGCATAGCCAGGGCGCATTCCGCGAACTGATCGTGGCCGAAGAATATCAGTGTGAATCCGTTGGCGATGCGATCAGCCTGGGCGAAGCCGCCTGCTGCGAACCGCTCTCCGTTGCCCTGCATGCGGTGAAGCAGGCCGGCAATCTGGCTGGCAAGAAGGTACTGGTCACCGGCTCCGGCCCGATCGGCGCTCTGGTGGTAGCCGCTGCGCGTTATGCCGGCGCACTCGAAGTGGTCGCTACCGATCTGCACGATGCCGCATTGGCCAAGGCTGTCGAAATGGGTGCCACCGGCACGGTAAATGTCGCCGCAGCCCCAGGCTTGCAAACCGAGCAATACACGGCTGACAAAGGCTACTTCGATGTCGCGATTGAATGTACCGGTGTCGGTGCGGTGCTGAAGGACATCTTCCCGGTCTTGCGTCCGCGCGGCGTGATCGTGCAGGTGGGCGTGAGTGGCGACGTATCGATTCCGATCGGCGTGCTGGTGGGCAAGGAAATCA